>NZ_JBRJGW010000020.1:0-100843 GCF_053628695.1 Amorphus sp. MBR-141 | reverse complement strand
TGGTCACCTTACCCTGGCGCCGTGTCGGCACATCCGCCGGCCCTAACCGCCGGACTCTAACTCTACGCCCCGGCCACCTCGATGGGGCAGGCCAACGCCGCGATCTCGCTGCCGCCAGACGAAACTATACAGAGTGCCATGGCTGACAGGTCTGGATGGGTCTTTGGCGGAGGGGAAGAACCAGCCGTACTCGTTCGGTTTGATCGATTCGATCAGTTCGGCGGCAAGCAATGGCACAGGGACGGCGTGCGGCTGGAGGTTCTTGGTCTTTGACCAGTCGATGATCCGCTCCTTGGCATCCCATTGATCGACATGAAACCGCGCTATCTCCTCGACGCGCTGGCCGGTCAGCATGATGAGTTGCACCGCACGGGGATAGGAGGGGTGAACCGGCGTGTCGGGGTGGTCCAGCCAGCGATAGAGTTGCACAAACTCGTCTTCGTCGAGCCAGCGCGTGCCCTGAACCTTCGGCTCGGTAGGGATGCCGGTTGCCGGGTTGAAGGGGAGGCGGAAGCGTCGGGAAGACTGCTGCCGATAGTCGTTGTCAGACTTCATGCCCCAGCTAAAAGCGGCATGAAGATACGACCGCACATGGTCGGCCATTGATTTGGCGCCGCGCTCGTAAATCGGACGGATCAATTCTACGATTTCCTCGGCCTCGATTTCGCGGGCGAGGCGGTTGCGGCCGAGCGTGTCGGCTATCTTGTTGAGGCCTTTTTCTGTTTCCTTCCAGGATGGCTTTCCCGCATCCTTGAGCGACGCGACATAACCCTCGAAAAGATCGGCCGCTGTGCCTGGGCGGGTGTCGGTCGCGATCTTGATGCTTCGGCCCTTTTGGATCACGTCCGCAAAGTCGCGCTTGAAGATTTCTCGCGCCTGGGCAAGCGACATGGAGGGGTAAGCGCCGAGCTTTTTCTTGGTCCGCTTCCCGTCGCGCCATTGCTGCGCCATCCAGTCAGCGGTGACGCGTTTCGGCATAGGCTTGAGGACAAGCACGAGGCGACCGGTCCCGCGCCCTTCGCCGTCGGCAAGGTTCTCCTGTTTCTGACTTAGCCCAACCCGCTTCAACGCATGTCGGATCGCGGTGTCGGTCAGGCTTGGCATAGCGTTTCCTCCTGTTCCGCAACTGGGATCGGTCGAGGAGAAACGGGGATCGTTTGCTGGGATCGAAAAGCCGCTTTCAACCCCTCTAACCGCTCCCAATTTGCCATAGCTGCCCCCTGTACGCAATGGGCCAAAACCGGCTATTCTATTGATGATTCAGAGGTATCCAGCGTGATCCAGCGTGATCGTGGAGGGGGTAGTCGGGTGATTGTGGACGAGGATGATCGCACTTGCGGAGAGCTCCAGCGCGCGCTTGACGATCTCACGGGGGTAGACCGGGGTGTGGTCCACGGTGCCGGTCTGCTGCACCTCGTCGGCGATCAGCGCATTCTTCTTGTCGAGGAAGAGGATGCGGAACTGCTCCCGGTCCGAGAACGCCATCGCCGCGCGGCAGTAGTCCAGCACCTCGTTCCAGGAGGACAGCACCGGTTTGCGGGTGACGCGACCGCGGGCGAAGCGCTGGATCGAGGCGTGGACGATCTTCAGGTCCTGGACCACGCCGGGGCCCACGCCCTCCACCTCGAGCAGTCGGGGAACGGGGGCGGAGAGGACGTCGGCAAACGACCCGAAGCGGCCAATGAGCCGTTTGGCGATGGGCTTGGTGTCGCGTCGCGGGATCGAGCGGAAGAGCAGCAGCTCGAGAAGTTCGTAGTCCGCCAGCCCTTCGGCGCCGGCCTGCTCGAACCGATCACGAAGACGCTGCCGGTGACCATCGCTGCCGATGCCACGGCTGGCGTCGGAGAAGCCCGCAGCCTCTTCCGGCATCGTGTCCTCGATCGCGCTGGATCAGGGCGACATCGGATCTAGGCAATCCGACGTCGCAACCTTGATCGAAAAGGGGACTGTGAGAGTTGCATTCGGTCGGAACGCCGGTGCCCGCATGTCCAGCTCCTGCTCTAGGTGCGCGCAGTCAGGCTCGGATCGTATCCTCCGGGCGAGAGGGTGAAGATCTCCCGTCCGGTTTCCGTCACGCCAATGCTGTGCTCGTACTGCGCCGAGAGGGAACGGTCCCGCGTTACGGCCGTCCAGCCATCCGACAGTACTTTTACGTGGGGGCGGCCGAGATTCACCATGGGCTCGATGGTGAAGATCATGCCTGGCTGCAGGACAATTCCTTCGCCGGGGCGGCCATAGTGCAGGATGTTCGGCGTGTCGTGGAAGAGCTGGCCGACGCCGTGCCCGCAGAAATCGCGCACGACGGAGCACCGCTCGCTCTCCACGTAGGCCTGGATAGCTGCGCCGATGTCGCCGGTTGTCGCGCCCGCCTTGACCACATCGATGCCATGCAGGAGCGCCTGGTAGGTGACCTCCATCAGGCGTTCGGCGGCGCGCTTGACGGCGCCGACCGCATACATCCGGCTGGAGTCCCCGTACCAACCGTCCACGATGTAGGTGACGTCGATGTTGACGATGTCGCCTTCGCGCAGGGGCTTCGACGCCGGAATGCCATGGCAGACCACATGGTTGATCGATGTGCACGTCGATTTGCGGTAGCCGCGATAGTAGAGCGTGGCCGGGATCGCGTCGTGCTGCATCCCGAAGTCGTAGACGAATGCGTCGATTTCTTCGGTTGTGACGCCCGGCTTGACGATCTCGTTCAACTTGTCGAGGCATGTGGCCGTGACCTGGCCGGCCTTGCGCATTCCGGCAAAGCCCTCCTCGTCATAGAGGCGGATCTGGCCGGTGTTCTTCAGCGGCGCCAGAGCGGCATCGACATATTCGATCATTCAAGGCTCCGTGGGTCGGTCCCCTCGCGAAGAAGGGTGTCAGGCGATACATAGCAGCTGTCGCCGGCAATTTCAGCGTCTGCAATTTATGCGTGCCGTCTTCGGGCATCCGTCCTGGGGTGGATCAGCGTGGGGACGCCGCGGGACTCGCGTTCGCGAAGGGGATGCGGTCGGCGATTCGGATGGTGTCGTGGGTCACCATGCATCGGTACGCGTACGCCTCCACGCCAGCCTGAAGCGCCCAGTCGAACGCGCGCACGTAGGCCGGATCGAGATCATCCGCGAGGGCGAACCGGTCGCAGTCGCCGCGCTGCACGACATAGAGCATGACCGCGCGGTGTCCTGCAGCCACCGCCTCGGCCAGTTCGGCGAGGTGCCGCGCGCCCCGGGCCGTCACGCTGTCGGGGAATTCGGCGAGACCTGAGCGGCGCATCAGGTGGACGTTCTTGATCTCCAGATAGCAGGACGGACGACCGGGGTCCTCCAGCAGGAAGTCGACCCGGCTCGCCTTGCCGTAGCGCACCTCCCGCCGCGTCGTGGCGTAGCCGGCCAGCTCCGGAATCCTGCCGTCGGCGAGCGCACGGGCGACGATCTCGTTGGGGTGGTTGGTGTTGACGCCCACCAGGGTGCCGTCTGCGTGGATGAGTTCCAGCGTGTACGGCAGCTTTCGCTTGGCGTTCGCCGAAAGCGACAGCCAGACCGCGCTCCCGGGAGCGTCTAGTCCCGTCATTGCGCCCGGGTTGGGGCAATGGACGGTCGTGGTCGTTCCGTCAGCCAGGATCACGTCGGCGAGGAATCGCTTGTAGCGACGGACCAGCGTCGCCGGAACCAGGGGGTGAGGCAGTTTCATGCGGGGATACGGCCGGTGGAGGCAATGCGGGAAGCGCGTCAGAGCGCCGTCGGTTGAGCCCCGTCTATACACCTGTCGGCGCGCGTGGCCAGTCGGCCACCGAGAAAGACGACGGCAGATGGTGGCGCGGTCGATCGACGGCCCGGAGCGTGCCTGCGCGCTGAGACCGGCCGCGTGCGCTGAGCGAGGGGGCCGGTTCACCGCCGCATACGGATTGCGACGTCAAGACGCGCCGCGGCGCGATCGTTCCCGGCCGTGTGTTGAAGGCAGAGGGAGAAGGGCCGATTGGAAGTCAGTCTACAGAGTGCATGCAAGACGGCGATGCAGACAAAAAAAGAGCAAGGCTTTCGCCTTGCTGCTTTAGTTCCGCGTCCGTCCCTCCGAGCGCTTCAGCCGACAACAGTCAACTGTGCGCGGCAGCAGCGTGGTACTGCGCCAGAGGGTCTTCCTCCCAAGACTCAGACCGCGAAGCCTTTGACACCGATACAATCGCCGGTGCCGTTGCTTTATGTGAAGACCTTATCAAGTCCACAACCCGCTGTCATCATTTTGTGCAATTGCCGCCCAACTTTTTTGCTTTTGGGCTTATTAGGTGGCGTCTGAGTGGAGGGCCTGTGGCGGTTTGCCACGGTTTCCGCGGTTCCCGGTCATGTCTTCGCCGGATGCCTAGGACTTCGATCTCCGTCGATCCATACAGCCCTTGTCATTTGCGGCCGGTAAAGGTTCACTCCGCCCCTCGATGCCGCGCCCCCCACGAAAGACCCGCTCTCCATGCGCCTCTCTCGCTATTTTCTGCCGATTTTGAAGGAAACGCCGAAAGAGGCGGAGATCGTCTCGCACCGGCTCATGTTGCGGGCGGGCATGATTCGCCAGCAATCCGCCGGTATCTATTCGTGGCTGCCTTTCGGCTATGCCGTCCTGCGCAAGATCGAGCAGATCGTGCGCGAGGAACAGAACCGCGCCGGTGCCCAGGAAGTGCTGATGCCGACGATCCAGTCGGCAGACCTGTGGATGGAATCGGGCCGCTACAACGACTATGGCCAGGAGATGCTGCGCATTCAGGACCGCCACGAGCGCCAGATGCTGTTTGGTCCGACCAACGAGGAGATGATCACCGACATCTTCCGCAGCTATGTGCGCAGCTACCGCGAGCTGCCGCTCAACCTCTATCATATCCAGTGGAAATTCCGCGACGAGGTGCGGCCCCGATTTGGCGTCATGCGTGGACGCGAGTTCCTGATGAAGGATGCGTACTCCTTCGACATCGACCAGGAGGGCGCGCGCAGGGCCTACAACCGGATGTTCGTCGCCTACCTGCGCACCTTCCGGCGGATGGGGCTGACGGCAATCCCGATGCGGGCCGAGACCGGTCCGATCGGTGGCGACCTGTCGCACGAGTTCATCATTCTCGCCTCGACGGGCGAAAGCGCGGTCTATTGCGACAAGGATCTGCTGGACCTGCCGATCCCAGGCGAGGACACCGATTTCGCGGGGGATCTGACCCCGGTCGTCGATGCGTGGACGGGCAAGTACGCTGCAACCGACGACATGCATGACGAAGCTGCGTTCGCCGAGATCCCGGAGGAACGGCAAGTAGCCGCCCGGGGGATCGAGATCGGCCACATCTTCTATTTCGGCACCAAGTACTCCGAGCCGATGGGCGCGAAGATCACGGGTCCGGATGGCGTCGAACGCCCCGTTCACATGGGGTCCTACGGCGTCGGGGTGTCGCGCCTCGTCGGCGCGGTGATCGAGGCGAGCCACGACGATGCCGGCATCGTCTGGCCGGATGCGCTGAGCCCTTTCGATATCGGTCTGATCAACCTGAAGCCGGGCGACCACGAGACCGACGTGGCCTGCGAGGGGCTCTACCAGCGCCTCACGGCGGCGGGCGCCACGATCCTCTACGACGACGTCGATCAGCGTGCGGGGGCCAAGTTCGCGGCGATGGACCTGATCGGACTGCCCTGGCAGCTGATCGTCGGCCCGCGCGGCCTCGCCAACAACGAGGTCGAGCTGAAGCGGCGGGCGACCGGCGCCCGTGAGACGCTGTCGATCGATGCCGCAGTCAACCGCCTCGTCGAGGCGTGCTGTGGCTGATCAGTCCGCCACGCCGGCGCCCCTCGACACCAGCGGCAGGGTGGGGCCGTTCTCGTCGCTCGAGTGGCTGATTGCCGGCCGCTACCTGCGCTCGCGCCGCCGCGATGCGTTCATCTCGGTGATCGCGAGCTTCTCGTTTCTCGGCATCCTGCTCGGCGTGGCGACGCTCATCATCGTGATGGCCGTCATGAACGGCTTCCGCAATGAGCTGTTCACGAAGATCCTCGGCGTCAACGGCCACTTCCTGGTGCAGCCGATCGGCAGCGACATGACGGACTATCTGCCGGTCGGTCAGCGGATCGATGGCGTCGATGGGGTCCGTCTGGCGATGCCCTATGTCGAAGGTCAGGCCCTGGTCTCAGGGCCGGGCAACGCGACCGGCGCGCTCGTGCGCGGCGTCTCTCCGGCGGACTTCAAGCGACTGGATCTCGTCTCGGGCAACATCCTGGTGGGCGACCTCTCCGCCTACGACCAGGGCGGCGGCGTCGTCATCGGCTCGCGGCTTGCCGCCACGCTCGGCGTGACGGTCGGCGATTCCATCCAGATTCTCACGCCGAAGGGAACGGTGACGCCATTCGGCGTGACGCCGCGCAGTCAGAGCTACGCGGTCGACGCGATCTTCGAGATCGGCATGTCGGAATACGACAGTTCGATCATCTACATGCCGCTCGAGGAGGCGCAGGCCTTCTTCAACATGGAAGGCAGGGTCTCGGCGATCGAGGTGTTCGTCGACGATCCGGATGCCGTCGATGCCCTGCGCGATCCGATCACCGTCGCCGCCGAGCGGCAGGTCTATCTCATCGACTGGCGACAGCGAAACACCACCTTCTTCTCGGCACTCGAGGTCGAGCGGAATGTCATGTTCCTGATTCTCACCCTGATCGTACTGGTGGCCGTCCTGAACATCATTTCGGGCCTCACCATGCTGGTGAAGGACAAGTCCCGCGACATCGCCATCATGCGCACGATGGGCGCCACCCGCGGCACGGTGCTCAGGGTCTTCATCCTCGCAGGCCTGTCGATCGGCACCATCGGCACGCTCGCCGGTCTCGGCCTCGGGACGCTGGTCTGCCTGAACATCGAGGAAATTCGTCAGGCGATTTCGTGGGTCACCAGGACCGAGCTGTTCTCTCCGGAACTCTATTTTCTGAGCCAGTTGCCGGCCGACATGGACACCGGCGAGACCATGTCCGTGGTGGTGATGGCGCTCGTCCTGTCGTTCCTGGCGACGCTCTATCCCGCCTGGAAGGCGGCGGCGGTGGATCCTGTCGAGGGACTGCGCAGCGAATGACCGACGCGGCAACCAAAGTCGTCCCGGCGCTGGCGCTCGCCGGCGTCGAACGCAGCTACCGTGAGGGGGAGGGCCGGCTCACCGTTCTGCGCGGCATCGATCTGATCCTTCAGCCCGGAGAGCTCGTGGCGCTGGTCGCGCCATCTGGTGCCGGCAAGTCGACGCTTCTCCACATCGCCGCCCTGCTCGAACGGGCCGATGCCGGCAAGGTTTCCATTGGAGGGGTCGACACCACCGGGCTCGGGGACGGCGCGCGGACCGATCTGCGGCGGTCGTCGATCGGGATGATCTACCAGTTCCATCATCTGCTTCCCGACTTCACCGCGCTGGAAAACGTCACGCTGCCGATGCGGCTTGCCGGTGCCGGCAAGCGCGAGGCCGAGGCGGCTGCGATGGCGCTGCTCGACGAACTCGGGGTGGCGCCCCGCGCCAGCCATCGCCCCGGGGAACTGTCCGGCGGCGAACGCCAGCGCGTGGCGATCGCGCGCGCGGTGGCAAATCGCCCGGCGGTGCTGCTCGCCGACGAGCCGACGGGAAACCTCGATCCCGCCACCGCGGAGCATGTGTTCGCTGCCTTCGTGCGGCTTGCCCGCTCGACCGGCCTGGCGGCGCTCGTCGCGACGCACAACCATGAACTTGCGGCCCGCATGGACCGCCGGGTCACGCTCGTGGACGGTCGCTGCGAGACGATGTGAGCCTGGTGCGAGAGGGCGCCCGACCCTTTTCCGGGGCGTGAACATTCAAGCAACAAATTCTTAACGATGGCCGCAATGCGGGTATGATGGCGCTTGACGACAAGAACGAAGAAGGAACATAGTCACTCCAGAACAAAGGCGGAACGGCGGCGCGCACGCAGCGAGGCGGGTTCCCCACAATGGAGGTGATCATGGTCCGGTTCTTCTACGATCTCGCCACGCTCGTTGCGATCACGCTGTTCGGTGCCACGATGCTTGTGTGGCTCAATGCGCTCTCCCAGTTCGCGTGAAAGGGGGCCCACGGGGCGCGTCCTCTTGCCCGCCGTCTGTCCCGGCTTTGAGTTGGTGAGGTGAGGAAGGCAGGCTGCAGGCCGGGGCCGTGATGATCGGCTGTGGACCGGTGGCCGCGACGGTCGACGCAGCCGCATTTGCCGGTCACACTCCCGCCCGGCGCGTTCATACGGCGAAGCGGCTGGCCGTTCCGGCCGGTTTCTGAGGATACGCGCCGAATCGCCCGGCGGAGACAGATGGTTCGCTCGAACCTCGGCCGCACGGGTGCGGCAGGTCACGAGGAACCATGAGCGCAATCGACGCCGGCCCCGGCTTCGTCCATCTGCGGGTGCATTCCGCGTTTTCGCTTCTCGAAGGCGCCTTGCACATCAAGGACCTGGTGAAGCTCGCCAAGGCCGACAAGCAGCCGGCCGTTGCCGTTACGGACTCCGGCAACCTGTTCGGGGCGCTTGAATTTTCCGAGAAGGCGGTCGGCGAAGGCATCCAGCCGATCGTCGGCTGCCAGGTGGCCGTCGCCTTTCCAGAGGATGACAACGCACGCCGGCAAGCCGACCAGACGATGCCGACGCTGGTGCTCATTGCCGCGACCGCCGCGGGCTATGCGAATCTGGTGAAGCTGGTCAGCCGGTCGCATCTGGATCCCGTTCCCGGCACCCGGCCGCATGTTCCGGCCGACACTCTCGCCGACCACGCGGACGGACTGATCTGCCTTTCGGGCGGCGTAGCAGGGCCCGTCGGCCAGGCCATCGTGCGCGGTACAGAGGCGCTGGCGCAGCGGCGGTTCGACTGGCTGGCGCAGACGTTCGGCGACCGCTTCTATTGCGAGCTGCAGCGCCACAACCTGCCCGACGAGGCGCTCTGCGAGCCGATCTTCATCGACTTCGCCTACGCCACCGGGGTGCCGCTGGTCGCCACGAACGAAGTCTTCTACCCGGCCCGCGACGACTTCGAGGCGCACGATGCCCTGATCTGCATCGCGGAAGGCCGGCGGCTCAACGAGGAGGACCGGCGCCGGCTGACGCCGGAGCACTACTTCAAGAGCCGAAAGGAGATGGCGCAGCTGTTCTCCGATCTGCCGGAGGCCCTTGCCTCTACGGTGGAGATCGCCCGGCGCTGTCACCACCGCCCGCTCAAGCACCAGCCGATCCTGCCGCGCTTTGCCACCGACGACAACGTCGATGCCGCCGAGGCGGAGGCCGCCGAGGCCGTCGCGCTGAAGCAGAAGGCGGAGGCCGGGCTGGTGGCGCGGCTGGCCGCCCACGGGCCGGCGCCCGGCATGAGCGAGGACGACTACGCCAAGCGGCTTGCCTACGAGCTCGACGTCATCGTGTCGATGCGCTTTCCCGGCTACTTCCTGATCGTTGCGGACTTCATCCAGTGGGGAAAAGCCCAGGACATTCCTGTCGGTCCCGGCCGCGGCTCGGGCGCCGGCTCCCTGGTGGCCTACGCGCTGACCATCACCGACCTCGATCCGCTCCGCTTCGGCCTGCTGTTCGAGCGCTTCCTCAACCCCGAACGCGTGTCGATGCCCGACTTCGACATCGATTTCTGCCAGGACCGGCGCGAGGAGGTCATCTCCTACGTCCAGTCGAAATACGGCCACGACCAGGTCGGCCAGATCATCACCTTCGGGTCGCTGCAGGCGCGCGCCGTGCTGCGCGACGTCGGGCGCGTGCTCGAACTGCCCTATGGCCAGGTCGACAAGCTGTGCAAGCTGGTGCCCGCCAATCCCGCGAACCCGGTCACCTTGAAGGAAGCGGTCGACGGCGAACCCAAGCTGCAGGAGGCGCGTGACGAGGAACCGATCATCGCGACCCTTCTCCGGATCGGGATGAAGCTGGAGGGCCTCTACCGCCACGCGTCGACCCACGCCGCCGGCATCGTGATCGGTGATCGTCGTCTCGACGAACTGGTGCCGATGTACCGGGACCCACGCTCGGACATGCCCGTCACCCAGTTCAACATGAAATGGGTCGAGCAGGCGGGGCTGGTGAAGTTCGACTTCCTGGGCCTGAAGACGCTGACGGTGATCGATCAGGCGGTGAAGCTCATTGCCCAGCGCGACATCAAGATCGATCTGGAATCGCTGCCGCTGGACGACGCACCGACCTATGAGATGCTGGCTCGCGGCGAAACCGTCGGCGTCTTCCAGCTGGAAAGCGCCGGCATGCGCAAGGCGCTGATCGGCATGCGGCCGGACCGCTTCGAGGACCTGATTGCCATCGTGGCGCTCTACCGTCCGGGTCCGATGGACAACATCCCGAGCTACAACCGGCGCAAGCACGGCGAGGAGACGCCGGACTATCTGCACCCGCTGCTCGAGCCGATCCTGAAGGAGACCTACGGGATCATCATCTACCAGGAGCAGGTGATGCAGATCGCTCAGGTCCTGTCCGGCTACTCGCTCGGCGACGCCGACCTTCTGCGCCGCGCCATGGGCAAGAAGATCAAGGCCGAGATGGATGTGCAGCGCGAGCGGTTTGTCGACGGCGCGGTTGCCCAGGACGTCAAGAAGTCGGATGCGTCGACGATCTTCGATCTGGTGGCCAAGTTCGCCAACTACGGCTTCAACAAGTCCCACGCCGCCGCCTACGCACTGGTCGCCTATCAGACGGCCTGGCTGAAGGCGAACTATCCGGTCGAGTTCATGGCCGCATCGATGACCCTCGACATGGGCAACACCGACAAGCTGTCGGACTTCCGCCGCGAGGCGATGCGTCTGGACATTTCGGTGCTGCCGCCCTCGGTGAACCAGTCCGACGCCATGTTCTCGGTGGAGAAGGGCGCCATCGTCTACGCGTTGAATGCCATCAAGGGCGTCGGCCGGCCGTTGGTCGAGCATGTCGTGTCGCTGCGCAGGGAGCGCCCGTTCCGCGACATCACCGACTTCGCCCACCGGATCAATCCGCGGGTCGCCAACAAGCGCGGCCTGGAATGTCTGGTCGCAGCGGGGGCTTTCGACAAGCTGGAGCGCAACCGGGCGCGCCTGATGGAAGGCCTCGACCGGGTGCTCGGCATCGCCCACCGCAACGCCGACGGCATCGCTTCGGGCCAGAACGACTTCTTCGGCGGCGAGCCCCAGCCGGTCGAACTTCCCGACATCCTGAACTGGGCGCCGGCGGAGACGCTGCAGCGCGAGTACGCGGCGATCGGCTTCTATCTCTCCGCCCATCCGCTCGACGACTACCGTCAGGTGCTCGAGCGCATGCGCGTGCAGATGTGGTCGACCTTCGTTGAGGCGGTGAAGCGCGGTGCCACGGCAGGTCGCCTGGTGGGCACCGTGACCCAGCGGCAGGAGCGACGCACCAGGTCGGGCAACCGCATGGGCATCGTCCGCATGTCGGATCCGACCGGCCAGTACGAGGCGGTGATCTTTTCCGACGGCCTCGCCCAGTTCCGCGATCTTCTGGAGCCGGGCCAGTCGGTGATCCTGATGGTGCACGCGGAAGAGCGGGAGGAGGGGGTCTCGGCCCGCATCCAGTCGGTCGAGCCGCTCGACGAGGCGGCCCTCCGGCTCAAGCGCTCGCTCAGGGTGTTCCTGCGCGATGCAGGCCCGATCGAGAGCCTGTCGCGCCACCTCCCGAAGAAGGGCGACGCGGACGTGTCGCTGGTGCTGCTGGTCGACGGCGGCAAGCAGGAGGTGGAGGTGAAACTTCCCGGCCGCTACCAGGTGACGCCGCCGGTCGCGAGTGCGCTGAAGCAGCTTCCGGGCGTGGTTCAGGTCGAGTTCGCCTGAGGGCTGGGGCCTCTCGGTGCCGGAACGGCTTGCACAGCCGGGTCCGACGCCGTATATCGCGCCTATTCCACACGCGGGGATAACCACAGGGCGCCCACACAGGCGTCGTGAGGATCCGGTGTCGCACGGCTAGATCCGCCGGCGGCATACCCCGCGGAGGCCAAACCGGATCGACAAGGAGTGGCAAGCCATGGCTCTGCCCAATTTCACTATGCGTCAGCTCCTGGAAGCAGGCGTTCACTTCGGCCACCAGACCCACCGCTGGAACCCGAAAATGGGCCCGTACATCTTCGGCGCCCGTAACAACATTCACATCATCGACCTGGCGCAGACCGTGCCGCTGCTCGACCAGGCGCTGAAGGCGGTGTCCGACACCGTCGCCGGCGGCGGACGCGTCCTGATGGTCGGCACCAAGCGTGCCGCCCAGGAATCGGTTGCCGAATCGGCGCGCCGGTCGGCCCAGTATTTCGTGAACGCCCGCTGGCTCGGCGGCATGCTCACCAACTGGAAGACCATTTCGGTTTCGATCCAGCGGCTGCGCAAGCTCGAAGACACCGTCGCCAACGACCCGCACGGCCTCACCAAGAAGGAACGCCTGTTCCTCGACCGTGAGCGCGAGAAGCTTGAGCGCAACCTCGGCGGCATCAAGGACATGGGCGGCGTTCCCGACCTGGTGTTCGTGATCGACACCAACCGTGAAGCGATTGCGGTGCAGGAAGCCCGTCGTCTCGGTATTCCGGTTGCGGCCATCGTCGATTCCAACTGCGATCCCGACGGCATCACCTATCCGGTGCCGGGCAACGACGACGCCGCGCGTGCAGTCACGCTGTACTGCGACCTCATCGCCCGCGCCGCCATCGATGGCCTGTCGCGAGCCCAGGGCTCGGTTGGCACGGACCTCGGCGCCCAGGAAGCTCCTTACGAGGAGACGGATCTGGAGACCCCGGTGGCCGACACCGGTCCTGAGGAAGTTGCGGTCGAGGACCTGACCCAGTTCGCTCCGGCCGAAGCCGAAGCCGAGGCTGCGGCACCGGAAGCGGCTGCCGCCGAAGAGGCTCCGGCCGAAGCTCCGAAGTCCTAAATTACGATGAGATCAGGTCCGATCGACCTGATCTCACAAGACGTGATCGATTCAGATCTCTCCGCAACGGGGCGCGGTGCCAACCGCGCTCCGACAGCGCACTACCTTCACCGCGGCGATCGGTTCTCGACTTCCGGGCACCGATCGCGCATTTAGATCGCGCCCGCGACAGCCGGACGGTGTCTGGCCGGGTCGACCATCGGTGAGCCGACGGTTCCGCCCGACTGCGGCCGCAGCGACAAGCAACAACTCAAGCGAGGACAGTGATGAGCATTTCAGCTCAGCAGGTCAAAGAGCTCCGCGAGAAGACCGGCGCAGGCATGATGGACTGCAAGCGGGCGCTGACCGAAACCGACGGTGACATGGAAGTCGCCATCGACTGGCTGCGCAAGAAGGGTCTTTCCAAGGCCGCCAAGAAGGCCGATCGCGTTGCTGCGGAAGGCCTTGTCGGTGCCGCACAGGGCGACAAGTCCGCGGCGCTTGTGGAGGTCAACTCCGAGACCGATTTCGTGGCGCGCAACGAGCAGTTCCAGAAGATCGTCTCGACGATTGCTACGGAGGCGCTCGCCAGCGCCGGCGACCGCGATGCGCTGCTCAATGCCGCGTTCCCGGGAACGGGTCGCACGGTCGGCGAGGAGATCACCGAGGCGATCGCGACGATCGGTGAGAACATGGCGCTGCGTCGCGTGGCGGTCCTCTCCGTTTCCGAGGGCGTCGTGGCGACCTACATGCACAACGCCGTCGCCGAAGGCCTTGGCAAGCTTGGCGTGATGGTGGCACTCGAGTCCGCCGGCAAGGCCGAAGTGCTCAACGACCTCGGCCGCAAGATCGCCATGCATGTCGCAGCGGTGAATCCGCTCGGCGTCACTCCGGACGAGATCGACCCGGCGGTCATCGAGCGTGAGCGCTCGGTCTATTCCGACCAGGCCCGTCAGTCCGGCAAGCCGGAGAACATCATCGAGAAGATGGTCGAAGGCCGCCTGCGCAAGTTCTACGAGGAAGTCGCACTGTTGAAGCAGGCCTTCGTCGTCGATCCTGACAAGACCGTCGAACAGGCGGTCGAGGCGGCCGCGGCTGAAGCCGGGGCGCCCATCAAGCTCATCGCTTTCGTCCGCTTCGCCCTCGGCGAAGGGATCGAGAGAGAGACCTCCGACTTCGCCGCCGAGGTCGCGGCAGCGGCTGGCAACTGATCTGACGACATCGCGCCCGGGACCGACGTCCCGGGCGTTTTCTTGTCTGCAATGCGGGCACGTTGGTGCCCCATCCCGCGTGAATGCCCCGTTTGGGTAGGTGCCGGGAGCGGCCCTTTTTCGGGAATGGCCGGGAGGCCGGGGCAGCCCGCAGTCTCGCCCCCGCGCATTGGGAAAAGTGGAGAACGTCCGCGCCGCGGCGTTTCCATCTCGGTGCAAGATGCTCTAGAGAGTGCGACCGACCCTCGTTTACGGACGCTGGTCGGTTCGATCCGACTGCTTCAATTCAGACAGGCCATCCTCCATGCCCACCGACCTCCGCTGGCGCCGCGTCCTCCTGAAACTGTCCGGCGAGGCGCTGACCGGTGCGGAAGGGTTCGGTATCGCGCCGGCCACGGTGGGGCGCATCGCCGATGAAATCGGTGAGGTCGTGGCACTGGGTGGCCAGGTCGGCGTGGTCGTCGGCGGCGGCAACTTCGTCCGCGGGGCACAGATCTCCGCGACGGGCATAGACCGCGTGAGCGCCGATCACATGGGCATGCTCGCCACGGTCATGAACGCCCTTGCGCTGAATGCGGCGCTGTCGGCGCGTGGCGTGCCCGCCCGGGTCATGTCGGCGTTGCCCGTTCCGACCGTCTGCGAGACATTTACCCAACGGGTGGCGCTCGCGCACTTCCAGGCCGGTCGCGTCGTCCTGTTCGCCGGCGGCACCGGCAACCCGTTCTTCACGACGGATACGGGCGCGGTGCTGCGGGCCACCGAGATGGGCTGCGACGTGGTGTTGAAGGGCACGCAGGTGGATGGCGTTTACAGTGCGGACCCGAAGACCGACCCGACGGCGACGCGCTACGAGCAGTTGACCCACCAGGAAGTGCTTTCCCGCGGACTTTCGGTGATGGACGCGACGGCCATTGCCCTTGCTCGCGATAACCGGATTCCGGTAATCGTGTTTTCCATCGGAGAGCCTGGGGAATTCGTTGCCGTGGCCCGCGGCGGCGGGCGCTCGACGCTGGTGACGGTGGATGAGGGGACCGCCGGCTGATGCCGTGGCCTCTCCAGCATCCAAGCCGATAAGAGGATAGAATGGCAAAGACCGCGTTCGATTTGGACGATCTGAAACGCCGTATGCAAGGCGCGCTCAGTTCTCTGAAGCACGATCTCGCCGGCCTGCGTACGGGCCGCGCATCGAGCTCCATGCTCGATCCGGTGACGGTCGAGATATACGGCAGCAGGATGCCGCTGAATCAGGTGGCGACCATCACCGTGCCGGAATCGCGCATGATTTCGGTTCAGGTCTGGGATCGATCCACGGCGCCGGCCGTTGAACGCGCGATCCGCGAGTCGTCCCTCGGGCTCAATCCGGTGGTCGAGGGCGCACTGATGCGCATTCCGATTCCGGAGTTGAACGCCGAGCGACGCGCCGAACTCGTCAAGGTTGCGCACAAGTACGCAGAGCAGGCGAAGATCGCCGTGCGTCACGTTCGCCGCGACGGCATGGAAGATCTCAAGGTCCTGGAGAAGGACGGCGAGATCAGCCAGGATGACAGCCGGTCCATGTCCGACAGCGTGCAGAAACTGACAGACGCGACCGTCGCCGAGATCGACCAGATCCTGGGTCAGAAAGAACAGGAAATCACGCAGGTCTAGGCGCCGCCTTCGACTTGCGCCCGTCAGCCAGCGAGGCCGCATTGATGTCCGTCCTTGGAGAAGTGTCGGCACGCCCGCTTCCCACGGCAGGCGACCCGCGCGTACCGGCTCACGTTGCCATCATCATGGATGGCAACGGCCGGTGGGCGAAGGCGCACGGCCTGCCGCGCGCCGCCGGGCATCGCAAGGGCGTGGAGTCGCTGCGGCGAACCGTGCGGCATGCCGCGAAGCTCGGCGTTGGCTATCTGACCGTTTTCTCCTTTTCGTCGGAAAACTGGTCGCGGCCGGCGCAAGAGGTGGCCAGCCTCATCGGTCTTCTCCGTCGCTTCATCGAACAGGATCTGATCGAGCTCCATGAGGCCAATGTGCGCGTTCGCCCGATCGGACGTCGCGACGACCTGTCAGCAGAGATCAATGCGCTTCTGCGCAAGGCCGAAGACACCACCCGCGCCAACACGGGCCTGACGCTGCTGGTCGCCTTCAACTATGGCGGCCGCGACGAAATCGTGCGCGCCTGCCAGTCGCTCGCCGAGCGGGTCAAGGCGGGCGAACTGGACCCCGCGGACATCGACGAGGAGATGCTGGCGTCGCGCCTCGACACCGCCGGCATTCCCGACCCGGATCTGATCATCCGCACCAGTGGCGAGAACCGCCTGTCGAACTTCACCATGTGGCAGGCAGCCTATTCGGAGTTCGTGTTCGTGCCCGCGCATTGGCCTGACTTCGACGAGGCCGCGCTGGAGGCGGCTTTCGAGGAGTTCTACAGCCGCGACCGTCGGTTCGGGGGAATTGCCGCCGGTATGACCGGCGGGTGACGGTGAAAGCCCCCGTGGCGAGCAAATTGCAACCAGGATCCCGGCGGAACGCAGACTTGATGCAGCGCACTGTGTCGGCAATCGTTCTCGGCCCGGCCGCCCTGGTGCTCGCCTGGATCGGCGGCGCGACCTTCCTCGCCGCCGTGGCGGCGCTGGGCCTCGTCGTCATGGTCGAGTGGTTTCGCATGGTCGATGTGCCGATTCGGACGCTTTCTTTTGGCCTCGCGGCGGGCGGACTGGTCGCGGCCTGCCTCGCGATGTACGCGGCGGGAGCGGTTCCGGCCCTTGGGGTGCTTGGCCTCGCAATGGTTCTGTCCTCCGCGTCGGTCTCGAAGACGGCCGGCTCCCGCCCGCCCGTGAGGGGCGCGCGCGGCTGGATTGCAGCAGGGCTCGCCTACATCGGTCTCGGCACACTCGCCTTCATCGGCCTGCGTGCCGAGGCCCACGGTCTGGTCGCCGTGCTCGTCGTGTTCCTGGTCGCCTGGTCCACCGACGTGTTTGCCTACTTCGTTGGCCGCAGTCTCGGCGGGCCAAAGCTCTGGCCGAAAGTGTCGCCGAAGAAGACGTGGTCCGGAACGATCGGCGGCCTGATGGCCGGCGGGTGTGCGGGCGCGATGGTGTTCGTCTGGCTCGGTGTCCCGGTGGTGACGGCGACGGTCGTCGTCGCGCTGTTTCTTTCGGTCGTGGCGATTCTCGGCGACCTGCTGGAATCGGCGGCCAAGCGCAAGTTCGGGATCAAGGACGCCGGTAAGCTCATTCCCGGGCATGGCGGCCTCATGGACCGGGTAGACGGGCTCCTGGCCGCCGGCATGGTTGCGGTCGTCATGGGCTTCATCGCCGGCAACGGACACGACATCGCGTCCGGTCTGCTGGTCGCGATGGGGAGCGCGGGATGACGGCTTCGAACGCCAGTCCCTTGCGCGTCGTGGTCCTCGGTGCGACCGGCTCCATCGGCCTGGCGACCCTGGACCTCATCGGCCGCGCGCCCGAGCGTTTCCAGATCGTCGGCCTGGCCGCCAACCGCAACGCGGCAGCGCTTGCCGAACTCGCCCGGCTGCACAAGGCGCCGCGGGTTGTCGTGGCCGATCCGTCAGCCGGGGAAGCGCTCGCCGAGGCGCTCGCGGGGTCGGGCATCGAGACCGCTGCGGGGGAGGCGGCACTCGTCGATCTCGCCGTGGTGCCGGCCGACATCGTGATCGCGGCGATTTCCGGTGCGGCGGGCCTCGCCCCGACGGTTGCGGCGATCCGCACCGGTACCCGCGTTGCCATCGCCAACAAGGAGTGTCTCGTCACGGCCGGAACGCTGGTCATGGACGAGGCGCGCCGCGCCGGGGCGACGATCCTGCCTGTCGATTCAGAGCATAACGCCATCTTTCAGGTGTTCGAGGATCATGCGGCCTCCGCTGTCGAAGAGGTGATCCTGACGGCTTCGGGCGGCCCGTTCCGCACCTGGACGAAGGAACAGATGGCTGCAGCCGGCCCCGAACAGGCGCTGAAGCACCCGAACTGGTCGATGGGCGCGAAAATCACCATCGATTCGGCGACGATGATGAACAAGGGCCTCGAGCTCATCGAGGCGTTTCACCTGTTTCCCATCACCCACGATCAGCTGTCGGTCGTCGTTCATCCGCAGTCGATCATCCACGGCATGGTCCGATATTCCGACGGCTCCTGCCTGGCGCAACTGGGGATGCCCGACATGCGGACCCCGATCGCCAACTGCCTCAACTGGCCATCGCGTGCCGCAACGCCGGTGGAGAGGCTCGATCTCGCCACCATCGGTAGCCTGACCTTCGAGGCTCCCGACGTGGAGCGCTTCGAATGCCTGGCCCTCGCCATCGCGGCAATGCGCCGCGGAAACGGGGCGCCGACGCTCCTCAATGCGGCCAACGAAGTGGCGGTTGCTGCGTTTCTGGAGAAGCGCATCGGCTTCCTGGACATCGCAGCCACCGTCGAGAGGGTTCTCAACGCGGCGGAGCGTGACCATATGTTGTCGGAACCGGCTTCTCTCGATGATGTCGCTGTGCTTGACGCCTACGGACGCCGGGTGGGGCTTGAAGTGGCCTTTGCACGCGAGACGCTTCGCGGCTGACCGCGGGTGCCCGCGATCGCCACGCAAGGCTCGCGCCGTCCTCTCTGCTATGATGCGTCGTTCGTTGGCGAAGGGATCGCCCGGACACGCTGGAAAACCACAAGGGTTGCGCGACGATGGAGTTCATCAGTGGTCTCGGCGGGACGGCGCTGTCCTATATCCTGCCGTTCCTATTCGTTCTGACCATCGTCGTCTTCTTCCACGAGCTCGGTCATTTCCTGGTCGCGCGCTGGTGCGGCGTGGCCGTAGAGACCTTTTCGGTCGGCTTCGGGCCTGAGCTTTTCGGCCGCACCGACCGTCATGGAACGCGCTGGCGGGTCGCCGCCGTTCCGCTCGGCGGCTACGTGAAGTTCGCAGGCGACGAGAATGCGGCCAGCGTTCCCGACCACGAGGCGATCGCGCACATGACGCCCGCGCAGCGGGCTTCGAGCTTCTATCTGAAGCCGTTGTGGCAGCGCGCTGCGGTGGTCGCGGCCGGGCCCGTCGCCAATTTCATTCTGGCGATCGTCATCTTCACCGTTCTGTTCGTTTCGTTCGGCCGGCCGATCACCGCGGCCCAGGTCGATGGCGTCCAGCCGGATTCGCCGGCCGCCGCCGCCGGCTTCGAACCGGGCGACGTGATCGTCGCCATCGACGGGCACGCGATCGAGGCCTTCTCCGATGTTCAGCGGGCCGTCAGCGGCAGTGCCGAACGGCCGCTGGTGTTCACCGTCGAACGCGACTCCGGCACCGTCGACCTCACCGCGACGCCGGAGTTCCGCGAAGTGTCGGACGGTTTCGGCAACACCCACCGCGTCGGTGTCCTCGGCATCAGCCGATCGGCTGACGCGGCCGCCGTCAGCACCAAGACCTACTCGTTGCCCTCGGCATTCGCCGCCGGTGTCCAGGAGACCTGGTTCATCGTGGAGCGGACCGGCACCTATGTGGGTGGCATCATCTCAGGCCGCGAATCGGCCGACCAGCTCGGCGGACCAATCCGGGTCGCTCAGGTTTCAGGTCAGGTCGCAACGCTCGGCATCGTCGCGTTGATCAATCTCGCGGCGATCCTCTCGGTGTCCATCGGTCTCATCAACCTGCTGCCGGTTCCGATGCTCGATGGCGGCCATCTGGTGTTCTACGGGATCGAGGCCGTGCGGGGACGACCGCTCAGCGAGCGGTCTCAGGAGATCGGATTCCGCATCGGACTGTCGCTGGTGGTGATGCTGATGATCTTTGCGACCTTCAACGACATCCGCCAGCTCGCTGGTTCCTGATCGGAAGAGGCCCCGGTGCGGCGCGTCGATACCGCCGATTCCCGCATTCGACGGGCCGCCCGCCGGCCCGTCCAGCGCTTCAGGGCAACCCCGACCAGGCAGAATCGGATCTTAAGCTTAAGAATTCCCTACCACCGGGCCTCTTCCCGGGCATGCTGTGCGGGGAGGGCGGGGCGCCTGCCCGTTGGAGGCCCTCCAAGGCCCCTCCGTGGAACGCGCCTGCATCCCGACGGACGGCCGGAAACCCCGCAATTCTTAACGAGCGTGGCTGCCGGGACACGGTTCCCCCGGATTCGTGGTCGCGCCCTCTGCCGTCGGGTTGCCTCGGGTCCAAAACCCTGCAATACCAACGGCAATCGCTAGATTGTGACGCGTAGGCACGCCGCTGCCAGGCGGCGGAAGATGCGGAGCACCAGAGGGCAAATCCCCCGCAATGCACGCTTGTTCCAACTTGATCCGTAAGTTCGTTTTCATCCTCGCAATTGCGGTGATGGGGGCGCTCACCGTACCCATGGCTTCGCTCGTCGCGCCCAGCGCGGCAGAGGCTGCCAGCGTGCGATCGATCTCGGTCGAGGGTAATACCCGCGTCGATCCTGAGACCGTTCGCGCCTATCTCACCATCAAGCCCGGACAGAATTTCGGCCCGAGCGACATCGACGAATCGATCGCGACCCTCTTCGCGACCGGCCTGTTCGCGGACGTTCAGATCGTCCAGCGCGGCTCGACCCTCGTCGTGATCGTGAAGGAGAACCCGATCATCAATCGGGTGAACTTCGAAGGGAACCGCGGCCTTTCCGACGAGACGCTCCAGGGCGTCGTGCAGTCCAAGCCGCGTTCCGTGCTGACCCGCGCCCGGGTTCAGAGCGACGTCGAGCGCATCCTCGAGACCTATCGGCGCCGCGGCAACTATGAAGCCAGCGTGACGCCGCAGATGATCGATCTGCAGCAGAACCGCGTCGATCTCGTCTTCGAGGTCGACGAGGGTGGCAAGACCCAGGTCGCGCGCATCACCTTCATCGGCAACAAGTCGTTCAGCGACGGCCGCCTCCGCGACATCATCAAGACCCGCCAGTCCGGGTTCCTGGGCTGGCTGCGGACGACCGACACCTACGATCCGGACCGCTTCGCGGCGGACCAGGAACTGCTGCGCCGCTTCTACTACAACCACGGCTACGCCGATTTCCGCATCGTCTCCTCGGTCGCCGACTTCGACCGCGAGCGGAACACCTTCTTCATCACCTACACGCTCGATGAGGGCCCGCAGTACAAGTTCGGTGACATCGAGGTCGACACGACCCTCAGCGATCTCGACCCGGACCAGCTGCGCGGTTCGCTCGATACGCGCGCCGGCAAGACGTACAGCTCCGAGCTGGTCGAGAAGTCCATCGAGAACCTGACGATCGAGGCCTCCAAGCGCGGATATGCGTTCGCTCAGGTCCGGCCGCGTGGCGATCGCGATTTCGAGAACCACACCATCTCGATCAACTACCAGATCGACGAGGGGCCGCGCGCCTACATCGAGCGGATCAACATCGTCGGCAACACTTCGACCCGCGACTACGTCATCCGCCGCGAGTTCGATATCGTGGAGGGCGATGCCTACAACCGCGTCCTCATCGATCGGGCGGAGCGCCGGCTCAACGATCTTGGCTTCTTCGAGACCGTTCGCATCACCAGCGAGCAGGGCACGTCGCCCGATCGCGTGATCGTCAACGTGTTCGTCGAGGAGAAGCCGACCGGCAAGGTGTCGTTCGGCGTCGGCTACTCCACGTCCGACGGCATCATCGGCGACGTCTCGATCGAGGAGCGCAACTTCCTTGGCCGCGGTCAGTACGTGAAAGCCCTCGTCGGCGGTGGCGAGAACACGACCAACGTCGAGTTCTCCTTCACCGAGCCGTTCTTCCTCGGCCGGCGCATTGCGGCAGGGTTCGACGTCTACAATCGGACGAACGATGCCGACAGCACGCAGTCGTATGACCAGGTGCTGACCGGCGGCGCGATCCGCTTCGGCTTCCCGGTCAACGACGACACGACGCTGCAGCCGTTCTACCGGATCTACAACCGTGAGATCGATATCCCCGATTTCACGACCGAGCAGAACTGCTTCGACAACCAGACCAACATCTCGGCGGCAGTCTGCCAGTCGCAGGGCACCACCCTCACGTCGCTGGTCGGCGCCTCGATCATCTACAACACGCTCGACAACTCGATCTTCCCGCGTGACGGCATCTACGCCAAGTTCACGCAGGAAATTGCGGGTCTCGGTGGTGACACGCACTTCAGCCGGACCAGCGGCGAGGCGAGCGTCTACAAGGAAGTCGTTCCGGCTTGGGGTGTCGTCGGCTTCCTGAAGGCCCAGGGCGGCGTGATCCAGTCGCTGAAGGACGGGCTCATGCTGCAGGACCAGTACTTCGTCGGTGGAACCGTGATCCGCGGCTTCGAGACGTCGGGTATCGGTCCGCGGGACGCCTCGACGGGTGACTCGCTGGGTGGCCGCTACTACGTTGCCGGTACCGCCGAGGCGAGCTTCCCGCTGCCGCTCATCCCTGAGGAAATCGGCTTCTCCGGTGCGGTCTTCACGGATGCCGGCTCGCTCTGGAGCGTCGATCCCGATGCCGTCCCGACGGGTGTGGACGTGGTCTCCGACGACTTCGAGCTTCGCTGGTCGGCTGGTTTCGGCATCCTCTGGCGGTCCCCGCTCGGTCCGCTCCGTGCCGACTTCGCCTGGCCGATTGTGAAGAACGAGGCCGACAAGACCCAGGTCTTCCGCATCGGCGGCGGAACGCGCTTCTAGCGTCTTCCGGACCACGGGCTGATTTGATCGACCTGCATTCGCCCGAATGCAGGTCGATCGTTCTTTGTGGCCACGATCGTCTGCCACCGATGCGCAAAATCCGCGAGGCGGAGTCCGGCTTGTGCTGGCGTGTCATCGCTTCAGACCGGACGATCGATCCGATCCGGCCGAAATCGTGTCGATCCGGGAGTGCGCAGCTGTCATGACAGAGCCGGTTTTCTTTCCCGTTCCAGAGCCGCTCCTGCTCGCCGATATCGTGGCCCTGACCGGAGCGGTCATGGCCGATGACGCACCGGCTCGGCATGTGGCCGGCGTTGCGCCACTCGATCTCGCGGGTCCCGACGACATCTCCTTCATCGATGCCAAGAAGTACCGCTCTGCGCTCGAGTCGACGCGGGCCGGATCCGTCTTCTGCCGTGAGGCGGACCTGCCCCACGTGCCCGCAGGCGCGGTCGCGCTTGTCGTCGCGGCCCCCTACCGGTGTTTCGCCGAGGTCGGTGCGCGGCTCTTCCCGAACGCCGTTGCCGCCGCCCCGATGACGCGTTCAGGCGTGTCTCCCGGCGCACATGTCGATCCGGACTCAACGCTTGAGGATGGCGTGACGGTGGAAGCCGGTGCCGTTGTCGGTCCGGATGTCGAGATCGGCTCAGGGACCGTAGTCGGCCCGAACGCGGTGATCGCGCGGGGGTGCCGTATCGGCCGGAACTGCCGGATTGGCGCGGGAGTGACGCTCCAGCACAGCCTGGTGGGGAACCGGGTGATCCTCCATCCTGGAGTGCGGCTTGGCCAGGACGGCTTTGGCTATTCCATGGGGCCGAAGCATGTGAAGATCCCGCAGCTCGGCCGGGTCGTGGTTCAGGATGATGTCGAGATCGGTGCCAACACGACGGTCGACCGCGGATCCTTGCGGGATACGACGATCGGCGAGGGCACGAAAATAGACAACCTTGTCCAGATTGGGCACAACGTGACGATCGGCCGTCATTGCGTGATCGTTGGCCAGGTCGGCATTTCCGGAAGCGCCGAACTCGGAGACTACGTCGTGCTGGGCGGCAAGGCGTCCGTTGGCGAGCATATCAAGCTGGGCATGGGCGCGCAGATCGGCGGGACCAGTGCCGTCAACAACGATGTGCCGGCGGGCGAGCGCTGGATTGGCAGTCCTGCGCGGCCGGTCCGGGACTGGATGCGGTCCCACCGGGCGCTGCTGGCGCTGTCGAAAGGGAAACGTCCGGCCATTCGATCGGACGAGGATCAAGATTGATCGAGTTTGAGGAGGCGTCTGAATGAACGCAATGGGTGAGGGTGGGACGCTTGAGACCGCGGATATCATGCGCGTTCTTTCGTTGCTCCCACACCGGTACCCGTTCCTCATGGTCGACCGTATCGTCGACATGCATGGCGACGAGTCCGGCATCGGCATCAAGAACGTCACCTACAACGAGCCGCACTTTCAGGGACATTTC
Source organism: Amorphus sp. MBR-141 (assembly GCF_053628695.1). Classification (NCBI taxonomy): domain Bacteria; kingdom Pseudomonadati; phylum Pseudomonadota; class Alphaproteobacteria; order Hyphomicrobiales; family Amorphaceae; genus Amorphus; species Amorphus sp. MBR-141. The sequence goes on along the minus strand of NZ_JBRJGW010000020.1, from coordinate 76,714 downwards.
CCCGGTCAGCCGGTGATGCCTGGTGTTCTGATCATTGAGGGAATGGCGCAGACGGCGGGGGCGCTCTGCGTCGCGGCACGCAGCGACAGCAAGCCGAAGATCGTCTACTTCATGACCATCGACAAGGCCAAGTTTCGCAAGCCGGTGGTTCCAGGCGACGTGCTTGAGTATCACGTCAAGAAGGTCAAGAACCGGCAGAATATCTGGAAGTTTTCCGGTGTCGGAATGGTCGGTGACACCCGGGTTGCCGAGGCCGAGATCTCGGCAATGATCATAGACGAGTAGGTTTTATGGCGAGTATCCATCCCACCGCGATCGTTTCAGATGGCGCGGTGATCGGCAACGATGTGTCGGTCGGCGCCTATTCGATCGTTGGGCCTGAAGTCGTGCTTGGCGACAATGTCTGGGTCGGGTCGCACGTGGTCCTCGATGGCCACACCGAGATCGGATCCGGGACGAAGATCTATCCGTTCGCCAGCCTCGGTTCGCCGCCTCAGGACCTGTCCTACAAGGGGGAGCCGACGCGCATCGTGGTGGGCCGGAACGTGATCATCCGCGAGCAGGTGACGATCAATCCCGGCACGGCCAAGGGGCACCTTCTCACCTCGATCGGCGACGATTGCTACCTGATGGTCGCCAGTCATGTCGCGCATGACTGCCAGCTTGGAAACAACGTCATCCTGTCGAACAACGTCATGCTCGGCGGGCATGTGAAGGTCGGCAACCATGTGATCATGGGCGGCGGATCCGGCGTGCACCAGTTCGTGCGCATCGGCGATCATGCGTTCCTGTCGGGGATGAGTGGCGTCGGGGACGACATCATCCCGTTCGGCAACGTGTTCGGCAATCGTGCGCGGCTGGTCGGCCTCAATCTCGTGGGTCTGAAGCGTCGCGGTTTCGACCGGGAGCAGATCCACACGCTGCGCAAGGCCTACCGCTATCTGTTCTCCGAGGAGGGCACGCACCGCGAGCGGATGGAAGACGTCGCCAACATGTTCGGCGGCGAACCGCTGGTCGAGCTCATTCTCGATTTCATCCGCGGCGGCGGAGATCGCGCATTGTGCACGCCGTGGGGCGTGGGCCACCTTTGAGCGACGGCGCGGCGGTCGATCCGGCGGCTGCGCCGCCAGAAGGCCCCGTCGGCGTCATTGCCGGAGGTGGACGGCTGCCGATCGAGGTGGCGGAGGCGATCGAGGCTACCGGGCGGCAGGTCGTTCTGGCGGGCATCGATGGCGAAGCCGATGCCGTGTTCAGCCGTGCCGATGTGCTTCGCTTTCGGTGGGGCCAGATCGGCGGCGCGATCGACCATTTTGCCTCCCGCAACGCGCGCGACGTGGTGATCGTCGGGACCATCACGCGGCGTCCGGACTTCAAGGCGCTCAGGCTTGATGGGGGGACGTTCCGTCGGCTGCCGCGCATCCTGCAGGCGCTCGTCGGCGGCGACGACTCCGTGGTGCGCAGGGCGCTCGGACTGATCGAGGCGGAGGGATTTCGCGTGCGGGGAATTGGGGAGGTCGCACCGGGCCTGCTTGCCGGTGAGGGAGTCCTCGGCCGACACCGGCCCGACGCCGCCGTGCTGGCCGATGCCGAATTCGCCATGCGTGCGCTGGCGGCGCTCGGACCCTACGACGTCGGTCAAGCAGCAGTCATCATCGACAAGCGCATTGCCGCGCTGGAAGCGGCCGAGGGGACCGATCGGATGCTCGCCCGGATCGCCGACCTGAAGGGATCGGGTCGATTGCCCGACAAGCGCGGAGGCGTGCTCGTGAAGCGCGCCAAGCCCGGCCAGGAACTGCGCACGGAACTCCCCGCCATCGGTCCCCTTACTGTAGCCGCTGCCGCGGCCGCCCGGCTCTCCGGCATTGCCATCGAGGCCGGCCGGACGATCATCGCGGACCGCGTCGAGACGATCGCGGCGGCCGACCGGGCCGGGCTGTTCCTGGTCGGCATGCCGGGCGAAGGACCGGCCACGTGACCATCGACCTCCAGCGGCCCCTCACCGTCTTCCTGATTGCCGGCGAGGCGAGCGGGGATCACCTGGGTGGCGCGCTGATGGCGGCCCTGAGGGCGCACACCGAGGGCCGTGTCGTCTTTGCCGGGGTCGGTGGGGAAGCGATGCAGGCCGAGGGCCTTGAGCCGCTGTTTCCCTTTTCCGACATCACCGTCATGGGGGTCGACGCGATCGTTCGCCGCCTGCCGCAGTTGCTCGCGCGCATCGAGCAGGCGGCATCTGAGGTTGTCGCCGCGCGTCCGGACGTCCTCGTCATCATCGACGCGCCGGACTTCACCCACCGTGTGGCGCGGCGGGTGCGCAAGCGTGATCCCTCGATCCCCATCGTGGACTATGTCAGCCCTTCGGTATGGATCTGGCGGCCGGGACGGGCCCGGGCGATGGCCGCCTATGTGGATCGCCTGATGGCGGTGCTGCCATTCGAGCCGGAGGTGCACGCGCGCCTCGGTGGGCCGCCGACCACCTATGTGGGTCATCCGATCCTGGAGACGCTTACTCTGCCTGCGGGCGACGTCGGTTCCGATGCCGGCACATCCGTCGCCGAGCCGGTGCTGCTGATTCTTCCCGGCAGCCGCTCGTCCGAGATCAAGCAGCTGCTGCCGGTGTTCGGCGAGACGCTTGCGGAGATCCAGGAGCGGATCGGTCCGGTCCGCGCCATCCTGCCGGCCGTCTCCCATCTTGCCGATCGGATCGAGACGGAGGTGGCGACCTGGCCGGTCCGCCCGACCGTGGTGCGCGGCAAGGCCGCCAAGCAGCTGGCGTTTCGCGAGGCGACGGCGGCGCTTGCGGCGTCGGGGACGGTCACCCTCGAACTCGCTGTGTCGGGCATCCCCATGGCGGTCGCCTACAGGCTCGATGGGATCTCCCGCGTCCTGCGCCGGGTGAACCGTGTCGTGCGTTTCGTCAACTACACGACCATGGTGCTCCCGAACATCATCCTCGGAGAACGCGCGATCCCGGATTTCCTGGAAGAGGATGTGACGCCGGACAAACTCGCCGACAGCGTGGTTCCGTTGCTGTCGGATACGCCCGAACGTCGCGGGCAGCTGGACGCCTTTGCCCGTCTCGACGATCTGATGCGGCTGTCCGATGGAGCGCTACCGTCCGAGAAGGCTGCCGCAACCGTGGTCGAGGCCGCCCGGTCTGGACGTCCGGCACTGGCGCCCCCGAAACGCTGACAGACGGCGGTCCGGCCGGAAACCTGGTGCTGCAAACAAAAAAGCCCGCGGAGATCGCTCCCCGCGGGCTTTTTAATGCCGTGCGATCGGATCAGCTGCGCTGGGTGATCGGCACGTAGTCGCGGTGGTCGGCGCCGGTGTAGAGCTGGCGCGGCCGGCCGATCTTCTGATGCGGATCCTCGACCATTTCCTTCCACTGGGCGATCCAGCCGACCGTGCGCGCCACGGCGAACAGGACGGTGAACATGGTGGTCGGGAAGCCGAGCGCCCGAAGCGTGATGCCCGAATAGAAGTCGATGTTCGGGTACAGCTTCTTTTCGACGAAATAGTCGTCGTGCAGCGCGATCTTCTCGAGCTCCATCGCCACGTCGAGCGCGGGGTCGTCCTTGATCCCGAGTTCGGACAGCACCTCGTGGCAGGTCTTCTGCATGATCTTGGCGCGCGGGTCGTAGTTCTTGTAGACCCGGTGGCCGAAGCCCATCAGGCGGAACGGATCGTTCTTGTCCTTCGCCCGTTCGATGAACTCGGGGATCCGGTCGACGGACCCGATCTCATGCAGCATGTTGAGGGCCGCCTCGTTGGCGCCGCCGTGTGCGGGGCCCCAGAGGCAGGCGATGCCGGCCGCGATGCAGGCGAACGGATTGGCACCCGACGAGCCGGCGAGGCGAACGGTCGATGTCGACGCATTCTGCTCGTGATCGGCATGCAGGATGAAGATCCGGTCCATTGCCCGCGACAGGACGGGATTGAACTTGTAGTCCTCGCACGGAACGCCGAAGCACATCTGCAGGAAGTTTGCAGAGTAATCGAGGTCATTGCGCGGATACACGAACGGCTGACCGATCGAGTACTTGTAGGCCATCGCCGCGATCGTCGGCATCTTCGCGATCATGCGAAGGCTGGCGATCATCCGCTGCTGCGGATCGGTGATGTCGGTGGAGTCGTGATAGAACGCGGCAAGGGCGCCGACGACGCCGACCATGACGGCCATCGGGTGAGCATCGCGACGGAAGCCGGTGAAGAACCGGTTCATCTGCTCATGGATCATGGTGTGGTAGGTGACGCGCTGGACGAAGTCGGTCTTCTCGACCGACGTCGGCAGGTCGCCGTAGAGGAGGAGGTAGCAGGCTTCCAGAAAGTCGCCGTGCTCGGCCAGCTGATCGATCGGGTATCCCCGGTAGAGGAGAACCCCTTTGTCGCCGTCGATGAAGGTGATTTTCGATTCACACGCGGCAGTGGACGTGAAGCCCGGATCGTACGTGAATCGGCCCGTTTGCTTGTAAAGCGACTGGATGTCCAGGACGTCCGGTCCGACCGAGCCGGAGTGCATGGGAAAGTCCCAGCTCTCGTCGCCGATCGTCAGTTTCGCATTAGTCCCATCTGCCATAAGCACACCCCAATCTTGGCAAGATCGCAGGGCGGACCGATCCGTGCGGGAGGGCACGATCGCCCATTCACCGCACGCAGACGGCGCCTTGCGATGGGTGGATTGTCGACGCTTGACTATCCCATTTGGGGGTGTGCCGCAAGCACGGTGGCCCCGGGGATCTCATGGTCAGTCTCGGTTGCCCGCCAGTGACTTGCGCCAACGTGGAGCGCGCCACCGTCCCGCCGCGGTTGCGGCCGTGTGCCTTGCGCCATCGCGCGGGAAGACGGCGGCGTTGTAGTCGAACACGAGACGCACGGTTTCCATGGTGGTCGTCGGTTGTGGGACCGGCCGCGAGGGCGCGCCCGTCGCGCAGCATGACCATGTCACAGGCCCCACCAGCGCCGTGAATGCGCCGGGACGGCAACCTGCGGATAAACCGCCTCGAGCCGAAGCTTCCCGTAGGAGGCGATGGGATCGGTGGCCGGTGTGGCTCAGTCGCTGGTGTCGGCGTTGGCCGCGCCCAGTCGCCAGTACGCGACGGCGGTGCGGTCGGTCTTGGCAAAGCTGCGCTCCTTGTCGAGGAAACGGCGGACCTTGCGTGCCGCCGTCTGCTCGCAGGCGCACCAGACATGGGTGCGCGCCGGAGCGGAGGCCCAGTCGATCTCGCGGATGGCAGTTTCCAGAAGGTCCGTCGTGCCCGCCGGTGCGCCGTTGCGCGGCAGCCACGCGATGTCCAGATCGGCGGGAGAGGTGAGCTGCTGCACCTCCTCCATGTCGGCGATCTCGATCCGGACAATGGCGCGGGCGGTGGCCGGCAGCCCCTCCAGCATCCGGGCGATGGCGGGCAGCGCGGTTTCGTCGCCGGCCAGGATGTTCAGGTCGGCGGCGCTGGGAAGGCCGCCACCGCCCGGCCCGAGGATTCCCACGATGGAACCCGGTTCGGCCGTCATGGCCCAGTCCGATCCCGGTGCGCCCTCGTGGACAACCACGTCGATAGCGACTTCGCGGCGGGCGAGGTCGACGCGGCGGATCGTATAGACGCGCGCCAGCAGTTCGTCCTCACCCTTCGGCCAGATGGTGCGCCCGTCGATGGCCGCCGTCGGCCAGACCGGCGGCCGTCCCTTCGGCGGCACCAGCACGCGGATGTGGAAGTTGTCGGCGTCGTAGTAGGCGGCGTCGCCGGTCAGGATGACGCGTTGCATGCGAGGCGAGACCGGCTCGCTGCGCACCACGGTCATCTCCCGGAAATAGGGGATCGTGGTGCTGTCGCCGCCGTGGCCCTCCCAGCTGAAGTCCAGCGTTTCGCCCTCGGCAAATCCGTGCAGGTGCTCGGAAATGACCGACTTCAGGACGAAGAGCCGTTCTTCATACGGGCTGGCGATATCGAAGGCGAGATGCGCCGCCCCGGCCCGGACTTCGGTCGTGCCGTAATAGGAGGTGAAGATCGCCGACGATCCGGATCGGGCGACCTCGAGGTGCTCGCTCATATGGTCGCAGAGCCGGTCCATCATGCCCGCTGGATCGGCGAGCGGCACGCTGGTGCGGGCGGTGAGCGGTGTCATGTCGGTCATGGTTCGGATCCTGTGGCGTCGATGGCGGCGGTGGCGTGGCGCTGCCGGCAGGGCAGCCGCGCAGATTCGCGTGCGTCGTCGCCGTCGACAAGAACTGCTGATGCGATGATCTGGAGGAATTCCAGACTATACTGACGAACTCGCGTGCTTCTGCGCGGGGTTGGGCGCGCAAAGCTACTGCCACGGAATCAATGTTATTTCGATGGAAAAATTACCGCAGTGTTTCATAGGCTTCTGCAGATTTTACTTGGAAGAATTGCAAGGTGATGCTCCGCCGCGCATCGGTGTGCTTGCCGGCGGGCCGGCGCACTGCCGGCGCGGGCCCGCGCACGCCCCCCGAAATGCGGGGAGCGCGGCGCAAGGGACGTCAAGCAGCATGGGGCGTGGGCGTGGGCCGACCGCACGCGCATCCAAGCTTCAGCCTCTCCGGGTCGGACCGCTTGGACTGACCGGAAAAGGCGCTAGCCGGCCGCCTGTTCGCGGATGCGGGCGAGGCTTTCGTCGCGGCCCAGCGTCTCCAGCACGTCGAAGACGGGCGGCGAGGTCGTCTTGCCGGTCAGCGCGCAGCGCAGCGGCTGGGCGACCTTGCCGAGCTTCAGGTCGTGCTGCTCCGCGTAGGCGCGGACAGCGGCCTCAGTCTCCGCAGCCGTCCAGTCCGGCAGCGCGGCGAAGGTCTCGGCGAGGGCGCCCAGATGTCCGCGGGCGTCGGCGTCGAGGATCTTGGCCGCCTTCTCGTCGAGGTCGAGCGGCCGTGTCGCCCAGACATAGGCAGCCGATTCCAGAAGGTCGACCAGCGTCTTGGCGCGCTCCTTCAGGCCGCCGAGCGCGTGCATCAGCCGGGCGCGTACGTCCGCGGTCAGGACGGCCTGGATGTCGGCGCCGCCCTCGATGTGCGGCAGCAGGGCATCGATCGCCGCCATCAGCTCCGCGTCGTCGGTGCTGCGCAGATAGTGGCCGTTGATGCTCTCCAGCTTGGCGAAGTCGAAGCGCGCGGCAGACCGGCCGATCTGCGCGAGGTCGAACCATTCGACCATCTCCTCGGTGGAGAAGATCTCCGTGTCGCCGTGGCTCCAGCCGAGGCGGACGAGATAGTTGCGCAGCGCCGACGGCAGGTAGCCCATCGCTCTGTACGCCTCGACGCCCAACGCCCCGTGACGCTTCGACAGCTTGGCGCCGTCGGGCCCGTGGATCAGCGGAATGTGCGCCCAGGTCGGCACGTCCCAGCCCATCGCCTTGTAGATCAGCGTCTGTCGGCCGGCGTTGGTCAGGTGGTCGTCGCCGCGGATGACGTGGGTGACGCCCATGTCGTGGTCGTCGACGACGACGGCCAGCATGTAGGTGGGCGATCCGTCGGAGCGCAGGATGACCAGATCGTCGAGGTCCTTGTTGGGGAAGGCGACGCGCCCCTGCACCTCATCCTGGATGACCGTCTCGCCGTCCTGGGGCGCCTTGATGCGCACGACGAAGGGCGCGCCCGCCGGCGCCTCGGACGGGTCGCGGTCGCGCCAGCGTCCGTCGTAGCGCGGCGGGCGGCCTTCGGCGCGTGCCGTCTCGCGCATCTCGGCGAGTTCCTCGGCGGTGGCGAAGCAGCGATAGGCGTGGCCGCGCTCGAGCAGCGCATGGGCGATCTCGGCGTGGCGCTCGGCACGGGCCGACTGGAAGATCGGTTCGTCGTCCCAGTCGATGCCGAGCCAGGCGAGACCGTCCAGGATCGCGGCGATCGCCGGCTCGGTGGAGCGTTCCTTGTCGGTGTCCTCGATGCGCAGCAGCATCTTGCCGCCGGTGTGGCGGGCATAGAGCCAGTTGAAGAGCGCGGTGCGGGCGCCCCCGATGTGCAGGAAGCCGGTCGGGGAGGGGGCGAAGCGCGTAACAACGGGCGCCGACATTCTTACCTCTTTCGGTTTTTCAGTTTTCGCGCATTCTACCAGAGAGCGAGCGCGCGACGTGCTCAAGCGTGGGTCGTGTAGCACGGCCGCGCGACCGCACCCAAGCGTTGGGAGGGTTCAGGTGGCGTTGCAGCCGGGTGCTGTGGGCGCGCGCAGTCGCGGCGCCGTGGCGAGACGGGTCGGTCTGCCGGTGCCTGGGGCGCCGCTGCCGGTCCGTCTGCGCGTCGCCGCCGGCCGCTTCTCCAATTGGCTGGCAGACTGCCTGCGCAGCGACCTGGACCGGGGACGGGGTTTCCTGTGGATCCCGGTGGCCTTCGCGCTCGGCGTTTCGGTGTATTTCGCGCTGCCGCGCGAGCCTCATTGGCCGACGCTCGCAGCCCTCGGCCTTGCCGCCGCTTGCGCCGCGGCCCGGGCGCGCAGCGCTCCGACCGCGTTTCCGGCGCTCGTTCTGGTGACCGCGATGCTGGCCGGGCTGGCGCTGGCATCGGCCCAGACCGCGCGGGTGGCGGCACCGGTCATCAGAGGCGAACGCACCGTGGAGCTCGACGGGTGGGTCGAAGCGCGCGAACCGCGCCCGGACGGTGCCGTCCGCTACATCGTGCGGGTTCATCACCTGAAGGGCCTCGGCCGGCCCCGGACCCCCGCGCGCGTCCGCTTCACCGCGCGGGGAAAGGGGCCGGCTCCCAGGGTCGGAGACGGCATCGCCGTGCTTGCCCGGCTGGCGCCGCCGCGTGGCCCGGTCGAGCCCGGAGGCTACGATGGGGCCCGCAGCCTGTTCTTCGAGGGCATTGGCGCCACCGGCTTCTCGTACGGGATGCCGAAGGCGGCCGATCTCGGACCGGCGCCGGCGGACATCCGCCTGCGCGCCATGGTCGCTCGGGTCCGCGACGGGATCGGCACACGGCTGCGCGCGGCACTTCCCGGCGAGAACGGGGAGATCGCCGCGACGCTTCTGGTGGGCGACCGCGGCGGGATTCCGGAAGAGACCCAGGATGCCATTCGGCTCTCCGGCCTTGGCCACATCCTGGCGATCTCCGGTCTGCACATGGCGCTGGTGGCCGGGACGATCTTCGGCACCGTGCGCTTCGTGCTCGCGGCCATCCCCGGCCTCGCGCTCAGGCGGCCGATCAAGAAGTGGGCGGCCGTCGCAGCCCTCATGGCGGGGCTGGTCTACCTGATCCTTTCGGGCGGTGCCGTCGCCACCATCCGCGCATTCGTGATGGCGGCCGTGGCCCTTCTGGCCGTCCTCGTCGACCGGCCGGCGCTGACCCTTCGCTCCGTTGCGGTCGCTGCACTTGTCGTCATGATCCTCGATCCGGCCGCCGTCCTCAGTCCTGGCTTCCAGATGTCATTCGCCGCGGTCATCGCGCTCGTCGCCGCCTACGAGTGGCAGGCGACGCGCGAGCGCTCCGGCGGCGGGGATCGCAACGCGGGCCATGGACGACGCGTCCTGCGCACCGCGGCGCTCTGGATGGGCGGCCTGGCACTCACGTCCTTTGTCGCAGGGCTGGTCACCGCTCCGATCGGGGCGCTGCATTTCCACCGGCTGGCGCCGCTTGGCCTTCTGGGCAACCTGTTGGCGATGCCGTTCGTCAGCCTGATCGTCATGCCGTTCGGGGTCGTCTCGGTGGCGCTGATGCCGCTCGGGCTCGACCCGCTGGTGCTCCCGATCATGGGCCTGGGCCTCGACGCGGTGGTGGGGATTGCGGAGTGGGTGGCTGGTCTCAGCGGCCAGACCGGCGGCGTGGGCCGCATGCCGGCCGCAGCCGTTCTCGCAATGACAGGCGGGCTGCTCTGGCTGGCGCTCTGGCAGGCCGGCTGGCGGCTCCTCGGCGTGGTCCCGATCGCTGCCGGCCTTGCGATAGCCCCGCTGGGCTCGAGCCCTGACCTGCTCATTTCCGACGACGGCCGCGCCGTTGCGGTGCGGGGAACCGACGGGCGCCTGAGGATCGCAACGGCGCAAGGCGGGGCGTTCGCCGCGGCCATGTGGCTTAGGGCGGATGGGGACACCAGAGATCCACTGGACCCGGCGGTGCGGGATGCGGTGCGCTGCGACGATCTCGGCTGCACGCTGACGCTCCCGGCACCGATCGGGCTCAGGCGTGGCAGGGAAGCCGGCGCAGCGGCAAACAGGCCTGCCACAAACGCCACCGACGGGATCGTCAGCGTTGCGGTGAGTGTCCGCAAAGCAAGGCCGCCACCGGTCGCGGCCTTCGCCGAGGATCCGGCCGCCTTCGTCGAGGATTGCGTCCGCGCGGAGATCCTGATTACCCGCCACGACGCCCCGCCGGGCTGCTCGGGCCCGCGTCTGATCGTCGACCGCAACCTCCTGCGTCAGGCGGGCGCGCTCGCGCTCACCTGGCAGGACGATCCGCCGTACTATCGGCTGCAGCATGCCCGGCCGCGGACCGCGCGTCCCTGGACTGCGACCCCGGTGGTTCGGCGCTGACGAGCCGTCATCTCCGCCAAGGCTGCCGTCGGCTACGCGCGGCCATCGGCGGATCTCAGTACTTCCGGAACAACGCCACCAGCTTGCCCTGGATGCGGATGCGGTCGGGACCGAAGATGCGGGTCTCGTAGGCCGGGTTGGCGGCTTCCAGGGCGATCGATGCCCCCTTGCGGCGCAGCCGCTTCAAAGTGGCTTCTTCGTCGTCGACGAGAGCGACCACGATGTCGCCGTTGTCGGCCGCGTCCGAGCGCTTGATCAGCACCGTGTCGCCGTCGAGGATGCCTGCCTCGATCATCGAATCGCCGTGGACCTCGAGGGCGAAATGCTCGCCACCGCCGATCAGGTCGGCCGGAACCGTGATCTGATGGCTTTCCTGCTGGATCGCCGCAATCGGGACACCAGCCGCGATCCGGCCCATGACCGGCACGCTGTAGCCGCCCGATCCGCCGTGGTCGGCCGGAGCCGGAGCAGGCGGCGCCTTGCCCCGGGACCCTTCTATTACCTCCGGCGAAAAGCCGCGGGAGCGGTTGGCGCCAAGCGAGGGGTTCGACGATTCCGGCAGGCGGATCACTTCCAGAGCCCGCGCCCGGTTCGGCAGGCGGCGGATGAAGCCGCGCTCTTCCAGCGCGGTGATCAGGCGGTGAATGCCGGACTTCGACCGGAGGTCGAGCGCATCCTTCATCTCGTCGAAAGAGGGTGGAACGCCGCTTTCCTTCAGCCGCTCGTGGATGAACATCAGAAGTTCATGTTGCTTGCGGGTCAGCATGAATTCGGCCCCACCCCTCGGGTCAGCGATGCATCGCGTGTGCGGTACAAATCAGGAACGAACGCTACACGTTCCATATGTGTTCCGCAACGGTTAATGTTCGGTTTGCGTCCTGCAGGCCCAGAGCGGGAACAGGTCGCGGCCGGATCGTGGCCGGGACGGGAGGCGCAATCTGTGCGATTCGAGCGGTGGGGGAAAGCGGAAAGGGAATGGTCGGCCGCCCGGCGCGGACAATCGTCCGATCATCGGGTGGGTGTGCCTTCCACAAAAGGCGGAACGGCTCGCTGTCGGCGGATCGCACCGCCGCAAGCCGTCCTGGTCGCTCCGGCCAGCGCGCGGAGCCTCAGAGCCGCAGGATGCGGCAGAGGCTGCCGGCTTCTGCCGCCGGTGCGTTGGGTGGACGGACGATCAGGGCGCCGGAAGCCGCGAGCGTCGACAGCATCGAGGAATCCTGAAGCGAAAAGGGATCGGCCTCCGGCAGGCCGTCGTCGCGCTCGGTGAGGCGGGCGCGCACGTAGTCTTCGCGGCCGTCGTTGGCGGGCATGCGGTGGGTCAGCCGCGCCGCCGCGTAGGCGGGGCCCGGTGCCGCGTCGCCCTGCAGGGCGCGCACCAGCGGGATCAGGAACAGCATGGCACAGACCAGGCTCGACACCGGATTGCCGGGCAGGCCGAGGACCCGGATGCCGCCGAGGTGGCCGAAGATCAGCGGCTTGCCGGGGCGCATGGCGATCCGCCAGAACCCGAGCTCCATGCCGACGTCGGAGAATGCCTTGCGCACCAGGTCGTGGTCGCCGACGGAGGCGCCGCCCAGCGTGACGAGAATGTCGACGCCGCGATCCCGGCCGTCGGCAAGCGCGGCAACGGTCGCCGCGTCGTTGTCGCGGACGATGCCGAGATCGATCGGCTCGCCGCCGGCTGCCGTGATCAGGGCGGCCAGCGCCGGCGTGTTGGAGGCGACGATCTGATCCGGGCCGGGTGCCTCTCCCGGCGCCACGAGTTCGTCGCCGGTGGCGATCAGGCCGACCTTCGGCGCCCGGCCGACCGGCAGTGTGGCATGGTTCATGGCGGCAGCCAGTGCGACGTGGCGCACGTCTAGGCGGGTCCCGCCGGCAAGCAGCGCGGCGCCGGTCTCGAAATCAAGCCCTGCGCGGCGGATGTGGCGACCGGGCTGGGCCGGCACTGTCACCCGGACCGTCTGCGGGTCCACCGTCTCGGTGTTTTCCTGGATGAGGACGGTGTCGGCGCCGTCCGGCACCGGCGCCCCGGTGAAGATGCGCACGGTCTCGCCGAGCGCCAGGGTGCCGGCATAACGGCGGCCGGCAACCGACGCGCCCACCAGATGCAAGGTTGCGCCCGCCTCGGCCGCGTCGACGGCGCGCACGGCATAGCCGTCCATGGCGGAAGCGGCGAACGGCGGCTGCTGCCGGGTGGCGGAAATATCTTCGGCAAGCACCCGGCCGACGGCGTCGGCGAGCGGGACGTGGACGACGCCGAGCCGGACGCTGCCGGCAAGCACGCGCGCCCGCGCCTCCTGGACGGGGAGGAGGCTCACGTGGCCGGCCCCGCGCGGTAGTCGCCCGAGCGGCCGCCGGATTTCGCCAGCAGGCGGATGTCGCCGATCACCATCTCGCGCTCCACCGCCTTCGCCATGTCGTAGATCGTCAGGCAGGCGACGCTCGCCGCGGTGAGGGCTTCCATCTCCACGCCGGTCTTGCCGTCGACGCCCACGGTGGCGGTCACCCGCAGACCGGGCAGCGCCGGATCGGCCTCGATGTCGACCTTGACGGAAGTGACCGGCAGCGGATGGCAGAGCGGGATCAGCTCGTGGGTGCGCTTGGCTGCCATGATGCCGGCGATGCGCGCGGTGGCGAGCACGTCTCCCTTCTTCAGGTTGCCGGCGCGGATCAGCGCCAGCGTTTCGGCGCGCATGGTGACGCTGCCGGTTGCCGTGGCCTCGCGGCGCGTGGCGGACTTCTCCGACACGTCGACCATGCGGGCGGCACCGGTCTCGTCCAGATGGGTGAGGGTGTCGCCTGCCATCGGGCCCGATCTACTCGGCCGCCAGCCGTACGCCGACGGTGGCGCCGTCGAGCAGGGTGCGGGTGGCGGACTCCACGTCGTCCTGGCGCATCAGGCTCTCGCCGACCAGGAAGGCGTCGACGCCGACGGCGGTCAGCCGCGCGATGTCGCCGGGGGTGGAAATGCCGGATTCGGCGACGATCATCCGGTTGCCCGGCACGTGCGGCGCCAACGTCTCGGTGGTTTCCAGCGCCGTCTCGAAGGTCCGCAGGTTGCGGTTGTTGATGCCGACGAGGGCAGCCGGGATCTCGGCCGCGCGCGCCAGCTCGTCGGCGTCGTGGATCTCGATCAGCGCGTCCATGCCGAGGTTGTGGGCCGTCTCGACCAGCCGCAGGGCGGTGTCGTCTTCGACGGCGGCCATGATCACCAGGATCGCGTCGGCGCCCCAGGCGCGCGCCTCGAACACCTGGTAGATGTCGAACATGAAGTCCTTGCGCAACACCGGCAGCGCGCAGGCGGCGCGGGCGTCGCGCAGGAACTCCGGCGCGCCCTGGAAGGACGGCTCGTCGGTGAGCACGGACAGGCAGGTCGCGCCGCCGGCTTGATAGGCGGCCGCCAGCGCGGCCGGATCGAAGTCCTCGCGGATCAGGCCCTTCGAGGGGCTCGCCTTCTTGATTTCGGCGATCAGCCCCGGCCGGCCGGACTGGACGGTGGCTTCAAGGGCGGCCCGAAAGCCGCGGGGGGCGGGGGCGTCCCGCGCCAGGTCCTCGAGCGCGGACAGAGGACGCACCTCTTTCGCAGCTTCGATCTCCTGGCGCTTGTACGCTTCGATTTGGGTCAGAATGTCGGTCATGGGTCACTCGTTCGATGACGTCACCAGCCTGCCGAGAACGTCCAGCGCGCGGCCACTGTCGATGGTCTCTGCCGCGAGCGCCGCTCCTTCGCGGAGCGTGTCGACCCGGTCGGCGACGATGAAGGCGGCGGCCGCGTTCATCAGAACGATATCGCGGTACGCGCCGGGCTTCCCCTCAAGCACGTCGCGCAGGGCTGTGGCGTTTTTGTGAGCATCGCTCCCGATGAGCTGGTCGAGCGGCCAGCGCGGAAGCCCCGCGTCCTCGGGCGTGACGGTGAACGTGCGGACCGCGCCGTCCTCCACCGCCGCGACCCGGGTCTCCGTGGTGACGGTCACCTCGTCGAGGCCGTCGGCGCCGTGAACAACCCAGACCTTCTCCGATCCGAGCTCCCTGAGCGCGTGGGCGATGGGCTCCACCCAGCGTCCGTCGAACACGCCGACGAGCTGGCGTTTCACGCCGGCCGGATTGGAAAGCGGTCCCAGGATGTTGAAGATCGTGCGGGTGCCCAGCTCCACGCGCGTCGAGCCGACGTGCTTCATGGCGGCGTGATGGGCGGGAGCGAACATGAAGCCCAGGCCGGCATCGCGCACGCAGCGGCCGATTGCGTCCGGACCGAGCTCGATGTTGATGCCGAGAGCCGCCAGAACGTCCGCGGCGCCGGACTTGGACGACAGCGCCCGGTTGCCGTGCTTGGCGACGGGAATGCCCGCGCCGGCGACCACGAAGGCGCTGCAGGTGGAGACGTTGTAGCTGCCCTTGGCGTCGCCGCCGGTGCCGACGATGTCGATCGCGCCCTCCGGCGCGACCACGCGGAGCATCTTCTCGCGCATGGTCTCGACCGCGCCGGCGATCTCGTCGATCGTCTCGCCGCGCACCCGCAGCCCCAGCAGCAGCCCACCCATCTGCGACGGCGTCGCCTCGCCCGACATCATGATGTCGAAGGCCCGCCGCGCTTCGGCGCGGTCCAGCGGGTCACCCTGGGCCACCTTGTTGATCAGGCCCTTCAAGTCGGACATCGACCGCTCTTCCCTTCGTCGTTCGTCCGCGCAAGCCGGTGTGTTCCGAGCGTGGCTCCCGTCGGCAGCCTTCTGCGACCGGGCGGACGCCAAGATCGACTGGATCTAGCGCAAATCGGCGCCTCCGGCCACGCGCCGCGACCGGCGACGCGTGGCCAGAAACGCAGACTACGACCCGGCGCCGCCGGCGGGCACGCCGACGATCTGGTTCAGCATCTGCTGGTTGACCGTGACGCCGCGCTCGCGCTCGAGCGCCGTCACATATTCGCTGACCAGCGCATCGCCCAGCGAGCGCTGCAACCGCTGTCGCGCGGGTTCGTTGTCGGACGCCTCGGCGAAGAAGGCGGGCTTGTTCACCGCGGTCACCTGCAGCACCAGGTGGCTCTGGTCGGCGGCGACGACATCGGCGACATGGCCCTGCGGTCCTTCGAACGCGGCCGAGACAGCGGCCGCTGAAAGACCGTCGGGAGTGGCCTGGCGCTGGAAGGGCTGGGAGGTCTTCACCTCCGCCCCGATCGACTCGGCGACCGTCTCCATCGGCTCGCCGCCGCGGATGCGCTCCGCAGCCGTCTTGGCGACGTCCCCTGCTTGGGTCTTCAGCTGGTCGGCCGTCCAGGCGCCGATCACCTGGCCGCGAACCTCGTCGAGCGGCCGGTCGCGGGCAGGGGTGATGTCGGAAACCCGGTACCAGACGTAGTCGCTCTGCCCGACCTGCACCGGCGGATTGTCCACGCCGACCTCGGTCTCGAAGGCGTCGGCCAGCAGATCGTCCTTGGCAGGCAGGTCGACGGGGCTTCCGTCCGGAGCGTTGCCGGCCTGGTTCACGTTGGCAACTTCGCGAAGCGGTATCTTGAAGCGGTCCGAGACCTCCTGCATCGTGGCTCCGCCCGCGAAGGCGTCCTCGATGGAATCGTAGAGATCCAGCACTTCGCGCTGTGCGTTGTCGGTGGCGATTTCCTGGCGGATCTGCTCGGACACCTCGGCGAACGGCTGCCGGTCGGCCGGAACGATCTCGGTGACCCGGACGAGCACGGTGCCGAACCGGCCATCGACGACGGCCACGCCGGGCTCGGACATGGCAAAGGCTGCGTCGGCGACCGCCGGATCGATGATGGCGTCGCGGGCAACGGTTCCAAGGTCGACGTCGGACATCGTCCGGCCCGCGCCGCTTGCGATTTCTTCCATCGGCGTGCCGGCCTGCAGCGCCTGCTCGGCCGCTTCGGCCTTCGCCTGGTCATCGAAGATGATCTGCTGCACAGCCCGCTTCTCCGGCGTCCCGAACCGGTTCGTCTGGCGATCATAGTCGGCGCGGGCCTGTTCTTCGCTCACCGTCGACGGGTCGGCCAGCGTCGCGGGATCCACCCGCAGGAGCGTCAGGGCGCGAAATTCCGGTGCGGCGAACTGGGCCTTGTGGGCGTCGTAGAACGCCGTCAGCTGCTCGTCGGTAGGATCGGCGAGGGCGGGGAGGTCGTCCCGGTTCACGGCGAAGTAGCTGATCGTGCGCTCCTCGTTGCGGAACTCGTTCACCGCCTCGAGGTACGGGGTCGGCACCGCAAGGCCGCCGAACAGCCCGTCGACGAGCTGCCGCCGGTCCATCCGCTTGCGTTCGTCCTCGATATACGCGTCTTCGGTCATGCCGTTCGTGGCGAGGAGGCGCTGGAACCGGCTGCGATCGAACTGGCCGGATACGCCCTGAAAGGTGGGCTCGGAGCGGATCTGCTCGGCAACACGTTCGTCGCCGACGTTGATGCCGAAGGTATTGGCGGCGTCCGTCAGCAGCGCGTCGGTGGCCAGCGACGACAGGATCTGCTGGGGCAGTCCGTACTGGATCGCCTCGTCGGCCGGGATCGGCCGTCCCATCTGTTGGCTCAGGCGCTGCACCGCGCGCTCGTAGTCCCGCTGGAATTCCACCGCGGTGATCTCGGTGTCGCCCACCTTCGCCAGCTGGTTCACGCCGAACCCGCGGAAGATGTCAGCGATTCCCCAAATGCCGAAGCTGACGACGAGGAGGGCGATGAAGAGTTTGGCGACCCATGTGCCGGCGCCGCGCCGCATTTGCGTTAGCATTTGGAATAAGATGACCGTTTGAGGGTTCGAAGGGCTTCGTCGAGGTCGCGGATCATAGAAAGCGTGACCCCGCCCGGCAAGCGTGTGGACTTTGCGCGGCCGAGGGTTTTTCCTGACGGTTGGATGTGGGCCGATCGGCGGCCGATCACAATGCTTTGGTAGGAGAGTTTCGCGTGACGTCCACGCTTATCGCCGGCAACTGGAAAATGAATGGTCTCGCCAGCTCGATCGGGGAGCTGGAAGCCGTGATCGCGGGTCGCGACGACGTGCCCGCAACGGTCGACATGCTGCTCTGCCCGCCAGCGACCCTGGTCGCTGCCTTTGGGATCCGCGCCCGCAATACCGGCGTCTCGATCGGTGGCCAGGACTGCCATACCGCGGAAAAGGGCGCTCATACGGGCGATATCGCAGCCGAGATGCTGGCGGATGCCGGTGCCGACCATGTCATCGTCGGGCACTCGGAGCGTCGTGCCGATCACGGCGAGACCGATGCGGTGGTCAAGGCGAAAGTCGAGGCCGCGTGGCGGGCAGGCCTCGTGGCGATCGCCTGCGTCGGGGAGACGGAGGCCGAACGCGATTCAGGCAGCACGCTCGAGGTCGTTCGCACCCAGCTCGCCGGATCCCTGCCGGACGGCGCGACATCCGACAACCTTGTCGTGGCTTACGAACCGGTCTGGGCCATCGGCACCGGCCGGACTCCGACCGTGGACGACGTCGCCAAGGTTCATGCAGCGATTCGCAGGGTCCTGCAGGATCGATTCGGTGAGGACGGCGCGGCGATGCGGATCCTCTACGGCGGCTCGGTGAAGCCCGACAACGCGGCCGAGCTTCTCGCCGTCGACCACGTCAACGGCGCGCTCGTCGGCGGCGCCAGCCTGAAGGCCAGCGACTTCCTGGGCATTGCCAGAGCGGGATGAACGAGCGGCGGTGAGGGAGAGCGGCAGCGGACTTTCCGCTCTTCCGTCACAGTGAGCTGTTAGAAACAATCGTGCGCGCGTGCCAAGGGCTTCGACCCAGGGCATCGCCACCCAAGGGAGCGCCGACGCCATGCTGGGACCACTGGTTCTGATCCCCGGGCTTGCCTGCAACGAACTTCTGTTCGAACCGGTGGTTCAGGCGCTCGAGGGCCGCATCGACATCCACGTCGCGGACGTGCGCGGCCCGGACACGATGGAGGGCCTCGTCGAGAAGGTGCTCTCCGAGGCGCCGGCCTATTTCGCGCTGGCCGGCCTGTCGATGGGGGGCTACATCGCCCTCGAAATCGCGTTGCGTGTTCCGGACATGGTCACGAAGCTCGCCCTGCTCGACACCAAGATCCGGCCCGATACCGAGGCGGAGAAGGATGCGCGGCGCAAGCTCATCGAACTTGCCCGCAACGGCGAGATCGACGACGTGGTCGACATACTGGTTCCGCGCCTTCTGCATCCAGACAACGTCGACGACGCGGACCTGGGGCGGATCATCCGGATCATGGCCGAGGAGACCGGGACGGAGGCGTTCATCGCCCAGGAGGAGGCGCTGCTCGGCCGCCGGGACGTGTCCGGACTGGTCGGAGGCATCGATGCGCCGACCCTCATCCTCGTTGGCGACGCCGACGCCATCACGCCGCCGGAGGCGGCCGAGGAAATGCACGAGGCGCTGCCGCACAGCCGGCTGGTGACCATCTCCCATGCCGGCCATCTCACGACGCTGGAGCAGCCGGAGGCGGTGGCGGATGCGCTCTCGGAGTTCCTCCAGCTTCCCCTGACCTGATGCCTGGATGAGCCGATGGGGCGGAGCGACGTCGATGGCGTGGCGAGCACTTTCAACGAATGAAGCCGAGACGCACGCGCTCTACGGCGTGAAGGGCTGGCTACGCGTCTTCCTTGTCCTGTTCCTGGTCGGCGGGCTGGTGGCCCTGCTCGAACTCGTGCTTCCGGCGCCGGCCGGCTACGCGGCGATGTTCGGCAGCAATGCGCTGGAGGTGGCTCGCTTCGATGCGGTCGCGGCGTTGTTGCTGGCCTGCGTGGCGCTGATCGGGTTCGCGCGCGCCCACATCTTCGGCGCCATCATCGTGCCGGCCCTCATCGTCCGGTTTCTCGCGGTCGTGCTGGCCGCGGCGACCTTTCACATCGAAGGCCCGACCGGCGCCCTCCTGTCGCCCTCGTTCACCGACGACGTCAGGACAGGCGCGATCGCCGCAGCGGTGGTGGTGGGCGGCGTCGCCTGCGCGCTGCTGTGCACCTATTTCGTCCGCTCGACCCGGGTGAACGTCACCTTCCGGCATCGCGCACCGGCCCGACCGGACGATCCCCCCGCCCGGCCCGATCCCTGGGCGCGGATCATGGATGCCAGTCCGCCGCGCGGCTGACCTGGATCAGACGTCGAGGGCGTCGAGGTCGGCGAACTCCGCGTGCTCCTGGATGAACGCGAAGCGCGCCTCCGCCTTGTTGCCCATCAGCCGGTCGACCAGGTCGGTGGTCTCTTCCAGGTCCTCGTCGACCACGACGCGCAGCAGTGTCCGGGACTTCGGGTCCATGGTGGTCACCTTGAGCTGCGCCGGGAGCATCTCGCCGAGGCCCTTGAAGCGGCCGATGTCGACCTTCTTCTTGGCGTCGAACTCCTCTTCGAGAAGCTGGGCGCGGTGGGCGTCGTCGCGGGCATAGAGCGTCTTGGTGCCCTGGGTCATGCGGTAGAGCGGGGGGGCGGCCAGGAACAGCCGGCCGCCGTGGATCATGCCCGGCATCTCGCGGTAGAAGAAGGTGATCAACAGCGCCGCGATGTGGGCGCCGTCAACGTCGGCGTCCGTCATGATGACGATGCGCTCGTAGCGCAGATCCTCCAGTTTGAAGGCAGCCCGGGTGCCGCAGCCGAGCGCCAGCATCAGGTCGGCGAGCTGCTGGTTCTGGGCGAGCTTGTCGCGGCCGGCGCTGGCGACGTTGAGGATCTTGCCGCGCAGGGGAAGCACGGCCTGGGTCGCCCGGTTGCGCGCCTGCTTGGCGGAGCCGCCGGCCGAATCGCCCTCGACGATGAAAATCTCGGTGCCGGCCGCCTGGCCGGCGGTGCAGTCGGCGAGCTTGCCCGGAAGACGCAGCTTGCGCGTTGCGCTCCTGCGCTGCACGTCGCGCTCCTGCTTGCGCTTCAGGCGCTCGTCCGCGCGCTCGATCGCCGTGTCGAGCAGCTGCGCAGCGCGCGTCGGATCCTCCGCCAGCCAGTGGTCGAAGGAATCGCGAATGGCCTGCTCGACGATCCGCACGGCCTCGCCGGAGGCCAGGCGATCCTTGGTCTGCCCGACGAACTCCGGCTCGCGCACGAACACCGAGAGCATGCCAGCCGACAGCGTCATCAGGTCGTCGGCGGTCACCTGGGCGGCCTTCTTCTGGCCGATACGCTCGGCGTGCGCCTTGAGGCCCTTCAGAAGGGCGGCGCGCAGACCCTGTTCGTGCGTTCCGCCCTCCGGCGTCGGCACGGTGTTGCAGTAGGACTGCAGGAACCCGTCGAACAGCACGAAGCCGACGGCCCACTCGACTCCGCCGTGGCGGCCGCTTTCGCCGGCGCGCCCGGAGAACACGCCGTCCACCGCACGCCGCTCGCCCTTGATGCGCTCCTCCAGATAGTCGGAGAGGCCGCCGGGGAAGCGGAACACCGCTTCCTGGGGCACGTCGTCGCCGCGCACGAACTCCGGCGCGCAGCTCCAGCGGATCTCGACGCCGGCGAACAGGTACGCCTTGGCGCGCGCCATTCGCAGGACCCGGGCGGCGTCGAAATGGAGATTCGGACCGAAGATCTGGGTGTCCGGCAGGAACCGGACGGTGGTGCCGCGCCGGTTCATCACCTCGCCGCAGTCCTCCACCGGACCGACCGCATGGCCGCGCTCGAAGCTCTGGCGATAGAGCCGCCGGCCGCGGGCGACCTCGACGTCGAGGCGGGACGACAGCGCGTTGACGACGGAGACGCCGACGCCGTGCAGGCCGCCCGACGCCTCGTAGGCCTTCGAGCCGAACTTTCCGCCGGCGTGCAGGGTGGTGAGAATGACCTCCAGCGCCGACCGGTCGGGAAAGCGCGGATGCGGCTCCACCGGAATGCCGCGCCCGTTGTCGGTCACCGACAGGCTGCCATCGGAATCCAGATGCACCTCGATGCGGGTGGCGTGGCCGCCGACGGCCTCGTCCATCGAGTTGTCCAGCACTTCGGCGAACAGGTGATGCAGCGCCTTGGCGTCGGTGCCGCCGATATACATGCCGGGGCGGCGGCGCACCGGCTCCAGCCCTTCCAGGACCTCGATGTCGGCGGCCGAATAGCTGGCGTCCGTGTCCTGCGGCAGCGGCGTCGTGCGGCGCGCGCTCGGAGCGGGCCGTGCGGCGGTCCGGCGTGGCTGGGCTGCCGCCGGCGCGGGCTGGCGCGGAGCGGGGTCGGAAGGCACGCTGTTGAACAGGTCGTCGCTATTCGACATGGGCAGTCGGATCCAGTTCGAAAGGGGCGTGATCCGGGAAGCGAATCACGTCGTCGAGTTTCGCACGGTCTGTCCCGGAGTCGAACCGCCTCAGGGGGCGGGCTCCGGCATGGCGTACTCATCCCGGGGATGTCGCCCGGCGCGTGCCCGATGGCAAGTCTCGACTGTGAAAGCTGCGCGAGCGCGCCCCGCCGGGAGATAGGGCGAGAGGTCGACGATGGGCGCTCAATCCCGCCACCGATCGGGCAATCCACCACGAAGTTGCCGCTGCGGCGCCACAGCTTGTGATGTCTTTGCAACAGCTCCCCAACCGTGATGCGCGGCGACACGGGAGCGAGTGGTATTCGCCGCCTTTGTGCCACAAACCAAGCCGACCGGTGATGGCGAACATCGGTCGCACGTCTTTCGAGGCGGACGCCGGCCGGCGAAACGACTTCCTGTTTCGCACGACGAACGAAGGTCTGGATGGTGTCGGTCGCACACAGAGAGTGGATGAAGTGGCATACCGGTCACCGCAAGGTGGAGACGCGCCGGTGTGCCATGGCGTCCGCGCGGGCGGCGGAAGGCTCACCCGATACGCTTCGCCGTAGATTCGTCGAAAATCCGCTGCACCTAATCGTGACGCGCACATCTTCGCTGCAGGATCAGGACGCCGGTCGCGTTCGGCCATCCGATCCGGGCAGACCGAGCCGGAGCGGCGTATCGCGCCGTGAGGCCGACGCAGTCGCCGAACAGGCAGCGAGGTCGCGGACCGGAGGGGCAGGGGCAAATTGGTTTGACATGCGATCCGGTGGATCGCCGGGAAAGCGGCAGGTCCGATCTCCCGAGTTGAGGCGGAAACGGGTTGCTATGCGCACCTATGAGTACGTCGCCTGCGCGTTCTTTGCAGGTGTGTTCCTGACCATGCAGACCGCCGATCTTCGCGCGGCGGACCCCAAGGTGCTCGAACCGGCACCGAAGACGTCGATGATCGACACCTTCAAGGATGGGGTGCGGGCCTACTATCGCGGCGACAAGGCTGTTGCCCTCGACAAGTTGCGCACCGCGGCCGAGAGCGATCACACCATGGCCCAGTGGAAGCTGGGCCGGATGTACGCGGACGGGGATGGCGTCGACGAGGACGACCTGAAGGCGTTCGAGTATTTCAGCCGCGTCGCCAACGCCCATGTGGACGAACTGCCGAATTCGCCCCAGGCGCCGTTCGTGGCCGACGCACTCATCGAGCTCGGCGACTACTACCTGACCGGTATCAAGGACAGCGCGGTCAAGCCGAACGTCGAGCGTGCACGCAACCTCTACACCTACGCCGCGTCCTACTTCGGCAACTCCCAGGCCCAGTATCGCCTGGGGCAGATGTATCTGGAAAACGGCGTGGCGGAACGCGATCCGCGTCTCGCGGCGCGCTGGCTCAAGCTGTCGGCGGAGAAGGGAAATCCCAGCGCCCAGGCGCTGCTTGGCGATCTTCTCTTCTTCGGAGACGAGCTTCCGCGCCGGCCGGTGACGGGCCTGATGTGGCTCACCATCGCGCGTCAGTCGGCAACTGGCCCGGACAGCGAGTGGATCAACGAGCGGCAGGAGAAAGCCTTCGCGCGCGCCTCAGACGACGAGCGCAAACGCGCGACGCAGCTTGCCGACGCCTGGCTCGGGTCGAAAAAGGCCAAGTGAGCGCATTCGTCTCGCGACGCTGCGCTGCGCAGTGAGCGGCGGGCGTCTCTGCGCGCCTTGAAGTGTAACAAATCCAGATGGTTGGGGGTCGGCTCTAAAGTCAGATGCGAACGCGCGCCTGCGGCCATGGGCACAGGGCCTGGGCGGGCGAGGCGGCGGCCGTGGGGCAGCCTTCCGACAGGGTGCGCCAGGACATGTTGTTCTGGACGCGCTCGCAGCGCACCAGGCGTTCCTTGTCGCCGACGCGCATGCAGAGGATCGTTCCGAGCGGGTGCTGGCCGGAGTTGTCACGGCACCAGCAGGGAATATCCGACTGCGCGGCCGCCGCTGCCGCGAAGCCCATCGCCGCCACAGGAATGAGGATCAATCGCGTCCACATCCTGAGAGTGTAGCGCGGTTTTCGTCAATCGGCAGGTGTTTCTTGTGCGAGGTCCGGAAGGTCGCGGTCGAACCCCTTCATCAGGCGGAGGCGCGATTCCGTCCAGATGTTCCGGTCGGCCGGCGCAGCATCTGGGTCGTCGAGGGTCGCGACCGTCACATCGATCGCCGCGTCGCCGTCGAGGGCAAAGGTGAGGGACGTGCCGCACGCGGGGCAGAAGGTGCGGGTCGCGGTCGGGCTGGAGCGATATTCCGCCGGGACGCCGGACGTCCACGCGAAGGCGGAGAACGGCACGGTGGTCCAGGTCACCACGGCGGCGCCGACGGCGCGCTGACACATGCGGCAATGGCAGTGCGCGGTATCGTGGAGTGCGTGCGCAATCGCGTAGCGCATCCGCCCGCACTGGCAGCCGCCGTGGTGGACGTCGTCGATCCCGGTCATGCCTGAACGCCTCCATCGAAGCGGGTCGAAACTACACCGACAGCGTGACGATCACCGGGACGTGGTCCGACGGCTTCTCCCAGCCGCGGACGTGGCGGTCGATCGTGACGCCATCGAGCTTGTCGGCGGCCTGGGGCGACAGCAGCATATGGTCGATGCGGATGCCGTTGTTCCGCTGCCAGGCGCCGGCCTGATAGTCCCAGAAAGTGTAGCTCGGATCGTCGGTCGTGGCGCGAACGGCGTCGACGAAGCCGAGGGTCTGGAGCCGGCGATAAAAGGCGCGGCTTTCCGGCTGGAACAGCGCGTCGTTCACCCAGGCCTCGGGGTTCTTCGCGTCGACCGGCTCGGGGATGACGTTGTAGTCGCCGGCGAGGACTGTGGGCTCCTCCAGCGTCAGAAGCGCTTGCGCGCGGGCGATCAGCCGTTCGGCCCAGGCAAGCTTGTAGGGAAATTTCTCGGTGTCGATCGGGTTGCCATTGGGCAGGTAGATACTGGCGACGCGGACGATCCCGCCGGCGTCGGTCGGTACGACCCCTTCCAGATAGCGGGCCTGAACATCGTCCGGGGCGCCGTCGAGCCCGCGCACCGGGTCCTCCAGCCGGCGCTTCGACAGGATCGCCACACCGTTGAAGCCTTTCTGGCCATGGGTGGTGACGTTGTAGCCGAGGCGCTCGAAGGCTTCTCCCGGAAAGCCTTCGTCGATCGACTTGATCTCCTGCAGGCAGACCACGTCCGGCTCGGCCTCGCCAAGCCAGCGCACGGCCGTGTCGAGGCGTGCCTTCACGCCATTGATGTTCCAGGTCACGATCTTCACGGATGCCCCGCTGTTGCCCCTCGGACGTCCGTCCGTGCCGAATCTGTCGGCGCAAGGGTGGCGTGCACCGACCCTACCGCGCAAGACCGCTGTCGCGGCCCGGGCGGTCGATCGGGTCGCTGCGCCGGCCGTTGCTCAGAACAGCGAGAAGCTGGTGCCGCAGCCGCACGACGCCGTGGCATTGGGGTTGTTGATCTGGAACGACTGACCGATCAGATCGTCGACGAAGTCGATCTGGGATCCGGACAGGTACTGCAACGAAACCGGGTCGATCAGGACGGTTCCGCCCTCGCGCGCGATGACGATGTCGTCGGGTTCGCGTTCCTGTACGAGGTCGTAGGTATACTGGAATCCCGAGCATCCGCCGCCGGACACGCCGACCCGAAGGGCGGTGTTGGCAGCTTCATTGCTCAGGATCTTCGCGATGCGCCGCATGGCGCGGTCGGTAACCAGCACATCGGCTTGAACGTCGGCGTCCATCGCCACTCACTCTCCAGGCCCGGGGGATACTCTCGGGCTCCCGCCGCTTGCGTTTTCGCAGCAGGCGGAGCGAACCCTGACTTGTCAGTCTGCTTACCCCATAGTTAAGACTTCGCCGACCATCTTCAAACCCCCGGGGGCGCCGGGAAAGGGATCCTGGTGAGCGACGATAGCGCCTTCGAGCGGCCACGGGCAGCCTATGCGGCCGATCCGGCGCGGTCGCGCGGCCGCAGGATCGACGAACCCGGAAGCCGGACGCGTTCGGATTTTCAGCGCGATCGCGACCGGATCGTGCATTCCACGGCGTTTCGCCGCCTCACCCACAAGACCCAAGTGTTCGTGTCGCTGGAGGGCGATCACTACCGCACGCGGCTCACCCATTCCCTTGAGGTCGCCCAGATCGCCCGGTCGATCTCGCGGGTGCTCGGCCTCGACGAGGACCTGGCGGAATCGGTGGCGCTGGCCCACGACTTCGGCCACACGCCGTTCGGCCATGAGGGCGAGGATGTGCTGGACCGGATGATGGAGGGCTATGGTGGCTTCGACCACAATGCCCAGAGCTACCGCATCGTCACCCGGCTGGAGCGCCGCTACGCCACGTTCAACGGGCTCAACCTGACCTGGGAGACGCTGGAAGGCCTGGTCAAGCACAACGGGCCGCTGGCCGACGCTTCGGGCGCCGGGATCGGCCGCTACTCGGGCCGGCCACTGCCGCACGCCTTCCGCACCGATCCGGGCTTCCTGGCGCTGGAGCCGTGGACGCAGCCGGGACTGGAAGCGCAGGTCGCCGCGATCGCCGACGACATCGCCTACGACGCCCACGACATCGATGACGGCCTGCGGGCCGGCCTGATCGACATCGACGACCTGAGGGCGGTGCCGATGGTCGGCGGGTTCCTGGAGGAGATCGACGCGCGCTATCCCGGTCTCGAGCGTCCGCGCGTCGTCCACGAGATCGGCCGGCGGGTGCTGACAAGGATGATCGAGGACGTGATCGACGAGACCCGCCGCCGGGTCGCGGCTCACGCCATCGCGACCGCGGAGGATGTGCGGGCATGCGCCGACACGCTTGTCGGCTTCTCTGCGCCCATGGCGCAGGCGGAGACGGCGGTGAAGGCCTTCCTGATGGCCCGCGTCTACCGGGCGCCCTCTGTGTTGGCGGTGCGCGAGCGGGTCGGCCGGGTGGTCAGCGACCTGTTCTCCGCATTCGTTGAGCGGCCCGAGGCGATGCCGGACGAATGGCGCCGTGACCTCGATCCTGCGAACGCGGAGCAACTGCGGCGGCGGGTGTGCGACTACATGGCGGGGATGACCGATCGCTTCGCCTTCAACGAACACCGGCGCCTGTTTGACGCCACCCCTGAATTGCGCTAGATCACGCGCCGACCTCACAGGTCGAAATTTCGCGAAAAGTCGTTGAATTTCAGTAATTTATGACGTCGTCGCGGGACTTCGGCCGCGCCACGCGGTCCGTGGCGCACGCGGCGGATGCAGGATCGCTTGACCGGACAATCCATGAACCTCTTCACCGACTTCGCCGGCCGCGTGGCGGCTGTCCTTGGCCGCATGGGCGTCGTCGGCACCGATGGCCGACCCGTTGATAGCTCGAAGATCGTCATCGAGCCGCCACGCGATCCCAGCCACGGCGATCTCGCCACCAACGCCGCGCTGGTGCTGTCCAAGCAGGTCGGCCGCAAGCCGCGTGAACTGGCCGTCGAAATCGCCGCGCACCTGGCGGAAGACCAGGACGTCGAGGCAGCCGAAGTTGCCGGTCCCGGCTTCGTCAACATCCGTCTTGCGCAGTCGGTCTGGTCGAAGGTGCTTGCCGGCGTGCTCCAGGACGGCACCCGGTACGGACGCAGCGAGAGCGGGGCAGGGCGGCCGATCAACGTCGAATACGTCTCGGCGAACCCGACCGGACCGTTGCACGTCGGTCATTGCCGGGGCGCGGTGGTCGGCGACGTGATGGCCAACCTGCTCGATTTCTGCGGCTACGACGTCACCCGCGAATACTATGTCAACGACGCCGGTGCGCAGGTGGACGTGCTCGCCCGGTCGACGTTCCTGCGCTATCGCGAGGCACTCGGCGAAAGCGTCGGCGAGGTGCCTGAGGGGCTCTATCCGGGCGACTATCTGAAGCCGGTCGGGGCGGCGCTGGCTGAAGAACACGGCCGGGCACTGCTCGACATGGACGAGGCCGCATGGCTTCCGCTGGTGCGGGAGTTCTCGGTGGCGCGGATGATGGAACTGATCCGCGCGGATCTGGCGGTGCTGTCGATCCGTCACGACGTGTTCTTTTCGGAACGCTCGCTGACCTCGGCCGGCCATGACCGGGTCGCCGAGGCGATCGCCAGCCTGGCCGAGCGCGGGCTGATCTATGAAGGCACCCTGCCGCCGCCGAAGGGCCAGCCGGTCGAGGATTGGGAGGACCGGGAACAGACGCTGTTCCGCTCGTCCCAGTTCGGCGACGACATCGACCGCCCGCTGCTCAAGTCGGACCGCAGCTACACCTATTTCGCGTCCGACATCGCCTACCACTACGACAAGATCGTGCGCGGCTTCCTGGACATGATCGACGTGTTCGGCGCCGATCACGGCGGCTACGTGAAGCGGATGAAGGCGTCCGTTGCGGCGCTGACCGACGGCCGCGGATCGCTGACCATCGAGCTCACTCAGCTCGTCAAGCTGTTCCGCGGCGGCGAGCCGGTGCGCATGTCGAAACGGGCCGGCGACTTCGTGACGCTACGCGACGTCGTCGACGAGGTGGGGCCGGACGCGGTCCGGTTCATGATGTTGTTCCGCAAGGCGGACGCGCCGCTCGACTTCGATTTCAAGGTGGTGACGGAACAGAGCCGGGATAATCCCGTTTTCTACGTGCAGTATGCGCACGCGCGCTGCGCTTCGGTGTTGCGGCAGCTGGGCGAAGAGCTGCCGGAGTTGTCCTGCGATCCCTCCGCGTTGGCGCAGGCACCCTTGGAGGTGCTGGAGGACGCCGGCGAGACTGCCCTGATCGCGAAAATCGCCGAATGGCCGAGAATCGCCGAAGCAGCGGCAGAGGCACGTGAGCCGCATCGGGTGGCGTTTTACCTGCACGAACTGGCAAGCGCACTCCACGGGCACTGGAATCGCGGGAAGGAATTGCCACACTTACGCTTTATTAATTCTGACGATCCACGCTCCACGCAAGCTCGGATCGCGCTGGTCGTGGCAACGCAGACGACTCTGAAGGCGGGACTCGGCGTCCTGGGGGTGTCGGCTCCAGACGAGATGCGCTGACGGAAACCGCCGCAGCGCCGTACCGAGACGCTTGAACGTGACACAAGGTGTACGGCGGTTCGACATATGACGGATTCCAAGAACAACGTCCGCCGCTCGATCGGTCCGCGCAGGTCCGGTGAGGGCGAGCCTGCCGCAGGCGCCGATCCGTTGGCGGAACTGACCCGCTTCATGGACCGGGACGCGGACGAGGCATCGTGGCCGTCGCGCCGCGCCGGCGCCGGACGTACGGGTGGGCCGCCGGCGGGCGAGGCCGAGGACGCTGGCGATATGCCCGTGCGCAGGCCGGTCCGGCGGCAGCCGTCGCTGGATTTGCCTCCCTCCTACGAGGACGAGGACGAGGGCGCCGAGGCGATGTCTTCCGGCGATGCGTTCGCTTCGGAATCGCAGCGTGACGCGCTCGTCGACGATGACATGCGCGTCAGCGAAGAGGATCCTGCCGAGGCGGCTGACGGTACCGCCGCCGATGTGTCGTCCGATGAGGACGATGTGCCCGAAGATGTCGCGTCCGAAGAGGATGTCCCTGAAGCGGCGGACGAAGGCGCCGCCGACGCCGAAGATCCGTTCATGCAGGCGCTGATGCAGGAGCTGGAATCCGACAGTGCGCCTGTGCAGGATGCAGCACCTGCGCCCAAGGTGCGCCCGTCGTTTGCGTTTCCGGCAGCCCGGCCGCAGGCCGGGAGCCCGGAGGAAGCCTCGAGCCCGGTCGTGGGGCGCCCGGGCGCGACCGCTGCCTCCGAACCGGCCCATCCGTCCGACGCGCCGGTTGAAAGGGCGTCCGCGCCGCTGCCGGCCTGGCGCGCATCGCCTCCGGCTGCTCCGGTGATCCGGTCGCGCGCCACACCGGTTGCGCCGCCACCGGTCCAGGCCACGATGCCGACACCAGCGACACGGGACGCCGAGCGCCTCGAACACGCCCGAGACCACGAGGCGATCAGTTCGGAAGCGGACGGTGCACTCGAGGAGCTGAGGTCGCGGCTGAAGCGGGGGTCCCAGCCGGGTGCACCGGAGGCGCAGGGGAGCGCGGCCGGTGAGACACCGTCGCCGTCTCCGCCGCGTTCGGCCACCAGCTGGGCGCGCCCTTCGTCGCCGCCGACCCCCGCGGCGGGCGCCCAGCCCGCACCCGCGTCGTCCCGAGAGGTGCCCGAGCGGCCGAGCTTCGTCCGGGCGGCGCCGGCGGTCGGATCGACGGGGCAGGGGCGGTCCGGATGGGCGCCCCACACCGAGCCTGCAGCGGCACCCGAACGCGCCGAGCCGGCGTTCGATGAAGACCTGTCCGATGACGGCGAGATCGACGACGAGGGCACGGTCGAACGCGGTTTCGAGGACACCGACCGCGATGGCGAGTCGGACACCGGACATGATGCCGAACGCGGCGACGCGGTTGCAGCGGAGCCGGGGTGGACCCTCGACGAAGACGAGCTGGCAAACGCGATCGCGCGCTCTGTCGGCGGCATTGACGAACACGACGCCGACGAAGGCGTCGAGGATGACGCCGGCTACGAGGAAGCGCTCGCGGCCGACCAGGATGGCGGCCTCTTCGACGACGGCGGCGACACCATCTATGAGGACGACGCCAGCGCCATCGACGACATCGATTTCGAATTCGAGCTGATGAGCACGGCGCCGGACGCGACGGCGGATGATTTCCGCAAGCCGTCCGAGCGATCGGCCTCCGAAGACGCGCCCGAACCATTCGAACTTGCCCCCTTCGACAGCACTGCCGACGAAGCCGCGGACGTCGAGGTGTTCGCCCAGGCGCCTTGGCAGCCGGCGGAGATGGATGGGAACGAGGGCGTCGAAGACGAGGCTGCGGCCGAAGCCGACGACCATGACGATGCAGATGCGGCCGTCATTGAAGACGACCCGACGGAGTCCGTCGAGGACGGGGGCGACGAGGAGCCGTCCCGCGTCTTTCCCGAGCTCGCTTCGCGCGGCCGGCGCGCAGTCCCGAATTTTCGCTTCGATCTGAAGGGCGCCGACCATCCTGCCCAGACGGATGCCGAGGCGCCCGCCAAGCCTCGCGACCTCGATTTCGATCTGCCCGGCTTCGGTTCGTCCGATTCCTGGGCTGCCTGGCCGGCTGGCCCGAAGCAGGCAGCCAAGATCGGCCCGGCAGCGACGACCGACAGCGGCTCGACCGTGGCTGAACAGCTCGCGGATGCGTTGTTCGGCGATCAAGCCGCGCCAGCGGAACTCCCGCGGGTGCTCGGCAAGCGTCCGGCGCTCGAAAGGTCGGATTGGTCTTCGGGCCCGCTATCGTCAGAGCCGGAGCCGGCCGACGGCATTTCGGACGACTACGTCGAAGGGGACGAGGCCTACGCAGAATACGACGATGCCTATTACGACGAGGCCGAACCGGAGTGGGAAGACGAGAGCCACTCGCTGTCCCCCCATTCGCTGGGGGAGATGGATGCGGCCCTCGGCCTCTCCGGCCGTCGACCGCGCCGGAAGATCGGCAGGCCGCTCGCCGCGCTCGTTCTGCTGCTGCTCGTGGCCGGTGGCGGCTATGCGGCGTACAGCCTCCTGTCCGGCGCCGAGGAGACGACCGACGGTCCGCCGCCGGTGATCCAGGCCAATGCCGACGGGGTGAAGGTGATGGCGGACGGAGCCGACCAGGCCGACGGCGGCAAGACTGTGTACGACCGCGTCGGCGAGGATCCGTCCGAGAACGGCCGTCTCGTCCGCAGTCAGGAAGTGCCGATCGATCCCTCGCAGAGCGCGGGGGCCGACAACCCCATCTCGTCGCCGCTGCTGCCCAAGCGGGTCCGCACGGTCGTCGTGCGGCCGGACGGCACGATCATTCCGGCGGACGAGCTGGATGCCGCCCAGGGTCAGACCGACGCGCTCGTCGCGCCGTCGACGCCCAGCAGCGCGACGGGCGATCCGGCCGCCGACGTGGCAACCTCGCCCGCACCGATCGCCGATAGCGCACCGGAGACGGCTGAGGCCGTCCAGCCGGAGCCGGCCTCGACCCAGGAGGAAGCCGAAGCCTCGCTCCCGGGCGTGAACGTTCCCGCGGATGAGGACGCTGCATTGGCGGAGACGTCAGAGCCTGCGTCGGCACCGGCGTTGTCGCCGATCCGGACCTCGGAGCGGATTGCAGCACAACCGAGCCCGGCCCCCGCGCCGCGCCCCGCTGCGAGCGGCGACACCCGGACGGTCTCGACCAGCCGCGTCACCACACCTGCGGCAACGCAGCAGCGTGGACCGCTCTCGCTCGTGCCCGACGCCCCTGGCGCAGAGACGGCTGCGACGACCACATCGCCGACGCTGCCGAGCCCGTCCCGTTCCGCAACCCAGCAGCCTGTCGGCGACCGGGTGTCCCCGGCGGTGCTTGCCGCCCAGAACCAGCGCGCCAACCAGCCGCAGAACACACAGACGGCTGCCGCAGCGCCGGCCGCGACGTCGGCACCCGCTCCGGCGGGCGATTGGGCCGTCCAGGTGAGTTCGCAGCGGACCGCCGACCAGGCCCGTGCGGCCTATCAGCAGCTGCAGAGCAGGTTCCCGGGAGTTCTCGGGGGGCGTGAACCGTCGATCCAGGCGGCCGACCTCGGTGACCGTGGAACGTTCTATCGGGTCCGGCTGCCCGCCCAGACCCGCGATGCCGCAAACCAGATTTGTGCGGATCTCAAGGCCGCCGGCGGCGATTGCTTCGTCGGGCGGAACTAGCTCCGGATGGGGAGATCGGGTCCGGCTCTCCGGCCGGATCCCGTTCCTGAGCCTCAGAAGCCATCATGACGAGAGTTGACATCATGGTGGCCTGACGCTCGCCCGGGAGCGCTCCACCGCGTGTCGTTGCCATGACCGCGGGAGGCCGTACGCCCCGCGGTTGACTTCCACGCCCATCGCTTCTCCGCTATCGAATGCCACTGTCGCAGGCAGGAATCACCGGCGCGAGAAAAGGGCAGTCCGTGAGCGAGACGCGAGCTTTCATCACCGGCCTTGCAGGCCCCGTCCTCACGGTCGACGAGGTGAGCTTTCTCCGGGAGGCAGCGCCCTGGGGCGTCATTCTGTTCCAGCGCAACTGTGTCGACCGGGATCAGGTCCATGGGCTTGTCGATGATCTGCGCAGCGCACTCGGCAGGAATGCGCCCGTCCTGATCGATCAGGAGGGGGGGCGCGTGCAGCGGCTGAAACCGCCTGTCTGGCCGGCCTACCCGCCGGTGCGGGTCTATGGCGAACTCTATTTGGCCGACCGCTCCGCGGGTCTCGAAGCGTGCCGGCTGGCAACGCGCCTGATCGCGTCGGATCTCCACGACCTCGGCATCGATGTGGATTGCCTGCCGCTCGTCGACGTGCCCGTTGCGGGGTCCCACGACATCATCGGCGATCGAGCCTACGGCACGCGGCCCGACATCGTCTCGAGGCTCGGCGGTGTGGCGATCGAGGCGATGCTCGCGGGCGGTGTGCTGCCGGTCATGAAGCACATACCCGGGCATGGACGTGCGCGGGCGGACAGCCATCTCGCGCTCCCGGTGGTCGAGGCAAGCTGGGATGAGCTCGTGTCCAGCGACTTCGTTCCGTTCGGTGCCCTCAATGACTGCCCGCTCGCGATGACGGCGCACGTCGTCTACACCGCAATCGACCCCGATCGCCCGGCGACGACGTCGCCCCACGTGATCGAGCGGGTCATCCGCCACGCGATCGGCTATGATGGCTGCCTGATGAGCGACGATCTCTCCATGCGGGCGCTTTCCGGCGGGCTGAGCGAGCGGGCTGCAGCGGCGATGGCCGCGGGCTGCGATCTTGCCCTGCATTGCAACGGGCATCTCGACGAGATGACGGCAGTTGCCGAGGCCGTCCCGGTCCTGGCCGGCGAGGCCGCGGAGCGCGCCGATCGCGCCCTTTCGGCACGCCGTCCGCCGGTGGATTTCGACATCGCCGCGGCGCGCGAAAGGCTTGCCGGGCTGCTTGAGCCGGTCTGGGCGCGACCTGGAGGATGATGCGGTGACCGACCCGACGGCCGATCCGTTCGACGCGCCCGTGCGCACCGAGCCGCCGTCGCCGGACTCCGACGCGCTGCACGTCGACATTCGCGGCTTCGAAGGCCCGCTCGATCTTCTCCTGGCGCTGGCGCGATCTCAGAAGGTCGATCTGACGCGGATCTCCGTCAGCGACCTGGCGCAGCAATACTTGGCGTTCATCGAAGCCGCCCAGAAGATCCGCCTCGAACTCGCGGCCGACTACCTCGTGATGGCGGCCTGGCTCGCCTATCTGAAATCGCGGCTGCTCGTCCCCAAGCCGGCGGATGACGACGAACCGACCGGCGAGGAACTGGCGGCCGAACTCGCCTTTCGCCTGAAGCGGCTGGAAGCGATGCGCAAGGCGTCCGAAGACCTTCTCGACCGGCCGCGCCTCGGCATCGCGACGATGGCGCGCGGTGCGCCGGAACCGCTGGGCGTCCGCCGGCAGACGCGGTGGCAGGCGTCGCTCTACGATCTTCTCAATGCCTATGCGTCCCAGCGGCAGCGCGAGATGGTCACCATCGTGCGGATGCGCAAGCGCGTGGTCTGGTCGCTCACGGAGGCACGGGAGGCACT
This sequence comes from Amorphus sp. MBR-141, assembly GCF_053628695.1. Classification (NCBI taxonomy): domain Bacteria; kingdom Pseudomonadati; phylum Pseudomonadota; class Alphaproteobacteria; order Hyphomicrobiales; family Amorphaceae; genus Amorphus; species Amorphus sp. MBR-141. Next base: position 42,498 of record NZ_JBRJGW010000020.1, on the reverse strand, counting down.
GGAACGCATGGTCGGCCGGATTGCCGACTGGACGCCGATCGACCAACTCTTCGAGCGTTTCCTGATCGATCCGTCGGAGCGCACGACGGTTCTTGCCAGCACCTTCTCCGCCTCGCTGGAACTCGTGCGGGAAGGGCGCCTGGAACTGCGCCAGAGCGGACCGTTCGCCACGATCTACCTGAAGACCCGCGACGAGGATCAGACCCCGTGAGCGAGAGCGACCCGACCCTGTTCGCCAACAATGTGATGAACCTGTCGTCGCGGGAGCGGCGCGAACACCTCCGCATGCTGGAGGCTCTGTTGTTCGCGTCGGCAGAGCCGCTAACCGAGGCCGTGCTCGCCGAGCGTCTGCCGCGCGGCGCCGAGGTGCCGGACCTTCTGAGGGACCTGCAGCACGCCTATGCGAGCCGCGGCGTCAACGTGGTGGAGGTGGCCGGTGGCTGGGCGTTTCGCACCGCCGAGGATCTCGCCTTCCTGCTGTCGCGCGAGGCGGTCGAGCCGCGCAAGCTGTCCCGGGCGGCGCTCGAGACGCTTGCCATCATCGCCTACCATCAGCCCGTAACCCGAGCCGAGATCGAAGAAGTGCGCGGCGTTTCCACGTCGAAAGGGACGCTGGACGTCCTCCTGGAGACCGGATGGATCCGCATCCGCGGGCGCAGGCGCAGCCCGGGGCGGCCCGTGACCTACGGCACCACCGCGCCATTTCTCGATCACTTCAACCTGCAGGCAATCGACGACCTCCCCGGCCTCGACGAACTGAAGGGCTCGGGCCTGCTGGAGGGCACGCCCCCGCCTGGATTCCGGGTGCCGATGCCAAGCGATGCCGACGCGCTGCGCGACGACGAGGATCCACTCGACGACGATGAGAGCGATTGGGAGTAGGGGGCCGGGCGTTCCATGCACGGAATGCGACGCAGGCCTGGCACCGTCTGAGTCTCTTCGGAACGCTCGTGGAGCTGTGCTACGGCAAGTCCTTGAAGGCAGGCGCTTGGTGGCCTCGGCTGAATACGCATTTCGGTTCGGAATTGGGAATATCTATGGAGAGGCGTGAATTCATGCGAATTCGCCCCGTATATGCCGTTATAATAGTTCTTTCAGTCATCGTTCAGGCGACGTTGATCAGTATCGATACTTTTGATTTGATATATGATTACAGCCGGGCGCATGAAGAATATGAGATCGATGAAGCCTTTACGGTCTTCTTTGTATTGACGCTGGCTCTCGCCGCGATCCTCTGGGTCCGCACTCGCGATCTGCAGCGGGAGATCCGCTACCGGCGGCAGGCCGAGGAGACCGCAGCCCTCCTTGCGCGCCGGGATGCGCTCACGGGACTGCCAAACCGTCGGATGCTGCAGGAGGAATTCGCGCATCGCCTCGGCCGTAGCCAGGCTGGCGGCCAGCATCTTGGCGTCCTTCTGCTCGACCTCGACCGGTTCAAGAGCGTGAACGACACCTATGGCCACGGCGCCGGAGACCAGCTGCTCCAGGTGGTTTCCGACCGGATTACCTCGGTTCTCCGCGACCACGATTTTCTGGCGCGGCTTGGAGGCGACGAGTTCGCCGTCCTCATCGAGACCGGTCCGGGTAAGGAAACGCTATTCAGTCTTGCTCAGCGGATCCTCACCGCGGTCGCGATGCCGTTCGAGAGCAAGAGCGGCGCCTTCTCGGATGTGACGGTCAGCATCGGGATCTCGGTCTACCCGGGTGACGGGGACACCACCGAACTGCTTCTGAAGCGAGCGGACCAGGCCATGTATCAGGCCAAATCGGCCGGTCGAAACACCTATGCTCTCTACGACAGAGCGCTGGACCGGATCCTGCACGACCGGCTGGAGACGGAGAAGGACCTCCGCACGGCCGTGCGCGACGGCAGGATCTTTCCCTTCTATCAGCCCCTGTTCGACCTCGCCCTGATGAAGCCGGTCGGGATCGAGGCGCTGGCCCGGTGGCATCATCCGACCCGCGGTCTGCTCGAGGCCGAGGAGTTCATCGGCCTCGCCGAGGACACCGGGCTCATCGGCGACGTGTTCACGATGATGCTGGAGCAGATCTGCATCGACGCGCGTGGGTGGCAGATCAAGCTTCCGATCGCGGTCAACGTGTCGCCGTCCCAATTTCGCGACATCCATCTCGCGGAAAAGATCATCTCGATCCTGAACCGCCATCGGTTCGATCCGCACTATCTGGAGATCGAGATCACGGAGACGGCGCTGCTCGTCGATGTCGATCTGACGCGGCATACGATGGCCACCCTGAAGGCGGAAGGCATCCGCATTGCGCTCGACGATTTCGGGACCGGCTATGCAAGCCTGCGGCAGTTGCGCGAGCTACCATTCGATACCGTGAAGATCGACGGCTCGTTCATTCACCGGCTGTCGTGCGACGAGGAAAGCCGCAAGATCGTTGCCTCGGTGATCGGACTTGGCCAGGGGCTGGGTCTCGCGACCATCGCCGAAGGCATCGAATCCGCTGCGGAGGCGGACTGGGTGAAAGAGCACGGGTGTCCGTTCGGGCAGGGCTATCAGTTCGTGCGGCCGGTTGCTGCGAACCAGCTTGAGGCTGCTCTGAAGGCCTTCGCATCCCAGAACCGCTCCTGACCGCGCGCCGCGTCGGAACGCCGCGCCATTCGGCCGGAAACTTGTTCCGGCGCGTGGATAGGATAGGAACCCATCCACGGCGGCGGCACGATGGCGCGCCTGGTGGCGTTCGCGTTGAGTGAGGAATTCCTGTTGCCGGCCCATAAAACCCTCGTCAGTGATTTCCCGCCCCCCGGCATGGCGCCACCGGCAGCGCAGCCGCGCCTGCACTTCGACGAGGTGTCGCACCGCTACCGTGACAGCGTGGTGCTGGATCGTGTGTCGTTCTCCGTCGAGGCGGGCGAAATCCTCTGCCTGCTCGGGCCCTCCGGTTGTGGCAAAACGACGCTTCTGCGGATCTCCGCCGGTGTCGAGCAGCAGAGCGAAGGCCGCGTCCTTCTCGATGGACACGAGGTCGCCGGACCGGACACGTTCGTTCCCGCGGAAGCGCGCGGCCTCGGGCTGGTGTTCCAGGACTATGCGCTGTTTCCGCACCTGACCGTTCTCGACAATGTGCTGTTCGGAGCCGATCGCCGCGACCGCACATCGGCGGCGCAGTTCGCCCATGGGACGCTGGCGCGGATGGGCCTCAGCCGGTACGAGCGCTCCTATCCCCACGCGCTGTCGGGCGGTGAGCAGCAGCGGGTGGCGCTGGTGCGCGCACTGATGCCGCAGCCCCGGGTGCTGCTGATGGACGAGCCGTTCTCGGGTCTCGACAGGACGCTGCGCGACCAGGTGCGCCGTGACACGCTGGCGCTCCTCAAGGACACCGGCTCGACGGCCGTCATCGTCACCCATGACCCGGAAGAAGCGATGCTGATCGGCGATCGGATCGCGCTCCTGCGGGCGGGGCGGATGGTGCAGGTGGGCCCGCCTGAGACGCTCTTCCGCCGGCCGGTGGACCTGGAGGCGGCGCGCTTCTTCTCCGAACTGAACGAGATCGAGACGGCGACGCTCGACGGACATGCCCCGACGCCGCTCGGGCCGGTGCCCGTGCCCGATGTGGCCGACGGGACGCGCGTCGTCGTGGCAATACGTCCGCACGCGCTGCGGGTTTGCGGCACGGACGGCGAGGGCGTGACGGCCGCGGTCATCGGCCGCCGCTTCCTGGGCGAAGTCGAGCGCTTCGATCTCCGCATCGAGGGGATGGCGCAACCGCTCGTCGTCCGCACGCCGGCTGGAACCGCCCCGGCGGGCGACCAGGTGCGCGTGTCGGTTGCGCCTGAGGGATTCCTTGTATTTCCTCAGCGGTGACCGAAGCTGCCTTGAGGCGGACACAACTAGGTGCGTGGATGGGCAACCTTACCCATGTATGGCGTGGTTGCGCCATTGCGGGGGGCGCCTCTTTTTGAAATAGTGCCGGTCCAAATCGCCGACGTCGCCACGTCGGCCAGTCAACGGGAACGTTTCACCTATGGGTGTCAGTGTCTGGCAACTTCTCATCATCGCCGTCATCGTTGTGCTCCTGTTCGGGCGCGGCAAGATCTCCGATTTGATGGGTGACGTCGCCAAGGGCGTGAAGAGCTTCCGCAAGGGGCTTGCCGACGACGAGGATGATGATCCGAAGACCACAGCGTCTGGCAAGACGATCGAGCACACGCCCTCGCAGACCATGAACAGCGAGAAGTCGGAGGATCGGTCGAAGGCCGGTTGATCCCTCTCGTTTTAACCGGCGTCGCGGCCCGACCCGAGGCGCATTCCCATGTTCGATATCGGCTGGACCGAAATTCTCGTGGTCGCGGTGGTCGCCATTCTCGTGGTTGGCCCGAAAGAGCTTCCATCGATGCTGATGACGTTCGGCCGCACCGTCGGCCGGATGCGCCGCATGGCGAACGAATTCCAATCCCAGTTCAATGATGTGCTGCGCGAGGCGGAGCGGCAGGCGGACGTCGGTGATATCCGCAAGGAGCTGGCGGCGGTGACCTCGCTCGATCCGACGAAGAAGGCGTCGACGAAGGTCGAAGCCAAGGCGGAGCCGGTGAAGTCCGGTGCGGTCAATGGATCAGGCAGCATCGGATCGGGCGACGTCGCTTCCGCGGATGGGCCCAACGGCGCGGCGGTTCCGGCCGCCGATGCGGCTGCAACCGAGCCGTCCCCGGCAGCTGCTGCGTCAACCCCGCCTGCCGTCACACCCGACGTTATGCCTCCCCAGGCGGTGCCGAGCGACGCCGAGACGGCGCTGCCGGTGACCGAACCGCGGCAAAGCGATACCGCCGAAAGCGAACCGCGTTCATGAGCCAGGACGACATCGACGCCTCCAAGGCTCCCTTGATCGACCATCTGATCGAGCTGCGCGGGCGCCTCATCAAGTCGCTGATCGCCATCGCGATCGCGTTCGTGATCTGCTTCTATTTCGCCTCCGACATCTTCAACATCCTGGTCGTGCCGTATGAGCGCGCGGCCGGTTCATCGAAGGCGATCGAGCTGATCTACACGGCGCCGCAGGAATTCTTCTTCACCCAGCTGAAGCTGGCGCTGTTCGGGGCACTGTTCCTGGCCTTCCCGGTGCTTGCCGTGCAGATTTACATGTTCGTCGCGCCCGGTCTCTACCGCAACGAACGCGGTGCATTCTTGCCGTTCCTGGTGGCGACGCCGATCCTGTTCCTGATCGGTGCGATGCTCGTCTATTTCCTCGTGATGCCGCTGGCGATGAACTTCTTCCTCGGCATGGAGCAGGATGGCGGGGTTGGGAAGGCCAGCATCCAGCTGCTGCCGAGGGTCAGCGAATATCTCGGGCTGATCATGGTGCTGATCTTCGCGTTCGGAATCGTCTTCCAGCTGCCGGTCGTGCTGACGCTGATGGCCCGGGTGGAGCTGCTCACGGCGGCCGATCTGCGGCGTCGGCGCAAGTATGCCGTGGTGATCGCCTTCATCCTCGCGGCGGTGCTGACGCCGCCTGATCCGATCAGCCAGATCAGCCTTGCAGTGCCTGCGATGCTCCTCTACGAGATCTCCATCATCGCGGTCCGGTACGTGGAGCGGTCGAAGGCCAGACGGGCTGCCGAGGCCGCCGAGGCTGAAAAGGCCGACGACGCGGGCTGACCGCCGTCTTCGCCCGGCTTTTCCGAGACGTACCCGGAGGTCTCCGATGCTCGACATCCGCTGGATTCGTGACAATCCGGCCGAATTCGATCGCGCGCTCGCCAGCCGCGGCATGGGCCCGCTCGCCGAAAAGCTGATCTCCCTCGACGAGGCGCGCCGCGCTGCCGTCCAGCGTCTCCAGGAGGCTCAGACCCGCCGGAACGCGGCGTCCAAGGCCATCGGCCAGGCCAAGGGGACCGGGAACGAGACCGAGGCGCAGCGGCTGATGGCGGAGGTTGCGGACCTGAAGGCCGAGATCCAGGCCGGGGAAGAGTCCGAGCGCGTTGCCGCGGCTGAACTGCAGGCGATCCTTGCAGCCACCCCGAACGTGCCCTTCGACGACGTGCCCGTGGGTGCCGATGAGAGCGCCAACGTCGAAGTCCGCCGCGATGGCGAGCCGGTGGCGCTCGGCTTTGCAGCCAAGGAGCACTACGAACTCGGCGAAGCGCTCGGCCTCATGGACTTCGAGACAGCCTCCAAGCTCGCCGGATCACGCTTCGTCATTCTGAAGGGTGCGCTCGCACGCATGGAGCGGGCGCTGGGCCAGTTCATGCTCGACGTGCACACCACCGAGCACGGCTACACCGAGGTTCAGCCGCCGCTGCTGGTGCGCGATGCGGCGTTGTTCGGCACCGCGCAGCTGCCGAAGTTCGCCGAGGATCAGTTCGCGACGACGGACGAGCGCTGGCTGATCCCGACCGCCGAAGTGCCGCTGACCAACCTGGTTCGCGAGAAGATCCTCAACGCCGACGAGTTGCCGGTGAGGGTCACCGCGCTCACGCCGTGCTTCCGCTCTGAAGCCGGTTCCGCGGGACGCGACACCCGCGGAATGCTGCGCCAGCACCAGTTCAACAAGGTCGAACTCGTCTCGATCACCACGCCCGAGGCGGCGATCGACGAGCACGAGCGCATGACGGCGTGCGCCGAGACCATTCTCCGGCGCCTCGGTCTTCACTATCGGGTGTTGACGCTATCGACCGGCGACATGGGTTTCTCCTCGCGCAAGACCTATGACATCGAGGTCTGGCTTCCGGGACAGAACGCTTATCGCGAGATTTCCAGCTGTTCGGTGTGCGGCGACTTCCAGGCGCGGCGCATGGATGCGCGCTATCGGCCGGTGGACGGCGGCGCGACGCGCTATGTGCACACCCTGAACGGATCAGGCGTCGCCGTCGGGCGGGCGCTGATCGCGGTGATGGAAACCTATCAGCAGGCAGACGGATCGATCGCCGTTCCCGACGTTCTGAAGCCCTATATGGGCGGTATCGAGAAACTCGGCCGAGCTTGAGGTGAATATGCGGATTCTGGTCACCAACGACGACGGCATCCATTCGCCGGGGCTGTGGGCTCTCGAAGAGATCGCCAAGGCACTGAGCGACGATGTGTGGGTCGTCGCGCCCGAGACGGACCAGTCGGGCGCGTCGCACTCGCTGACCGTCAACGATCCGCTGCGCCTGCGCCGCGTCGCCGAGCAGCACTACGCCGTTCGTGGCACCCCGACCGACTGCGTCATCATGGGCCTGCGCCAGATCCTGGATACGCCGCCGGATCTGGTGCTGTCCGGCATCAATCGCGGCCACAACCTGGCAGACGACCTGACCTATTCGGGCACCGTCGCGGGGGCGATGGAGGGCACGATCCTCGGCGTGCGCTCGGTCGCGTTTTCCCAGTCGTACAATCATGCGCAAGGCACCGAGCCGCTGTACGAGACGTCGGTGGCGCACGGGCCGGGGCTCGTCCGGAAGATTCTCGAGATGGATCTTCCGGCGGACGTCCTCGTCAACGTGAATGTTCCGGATGCAGCGCCTGACGCCATCGCCGGCATCAAGGTGACCACCCAGGGCCGCCGCGACCAGGCGATGCTGTCGGTCGACGAGCGCCATGACGGGCGCGGCAATCCCTATTACTGGATCGGGTTCCAGCGTCGGCCCTTCAAGCCAGGAGAGGGAACCGATCTAGCGGCGGTCCGGGACCGTTACATCTCGGTGACCCCCTTGCGTCTGGACCTGACCGCCCACAGAGTTCTCGACGACATGAAGCAGGCGCTCGGCGGTCTCTGACCCGGCCGTCAGGGCGCGGGGGACCTGTGCCCGATGACTGACGAAGAACAACCGCTGAATGGCGAGCCGACCGAGGCCGACCGGATCGCACTGGCCGAGCTGATCCTTCAGCTGCGGTCGAACGGCGTACGCGACCGGCGGGTGCTGGGCGCCATCGAGAGCATTCCGCGCCGCCTGTTCCTGGCATCGCGCCATCAGTCGCTCGCCTATGCCGACCGGGCGATGCCGATCGACTGCGGCCAGACGATCTCGCAGCCGACGATGGTCGCCATGATGACCGAAGCGCTGGAAATCGAACCGCATCACCGGGTGCTGGAGGTGGGCACCGGATCCGGCTACCAGGCCGCCGTGCTGGCGCGGCTGGCGAGCGAGGTCTACACGATCGAGCGCTACCGGTCCCTGATGCGCTATGCGGAAGATCGCTTCAAGGCACTGAAGCTCGACAACGTTCGGACCCGCATCGGTGACGGTTTTGAGGGGTGGCCGGAGATGTCGCCATTCGACCGGATCATCGTGACGGCCGCCGCCGAGACGATCCCGCAGGTGCTCACCGATCAGCTCGGGGAGGGCGGGATACTGGTTATTCCGGTTGGGCCGCCAGGTGCGGTGCAGGATCTGGTGAAGGTGACCCGGCTGGAGGGGCAGTTGGCCCAGAGCACACTCTGTGCGGTGCGGTTCGTGCCGATGATTCACGGCGTTGCCGAGCAGCTCTGAGCCCCCGGGGGCTCCGCGAAGCCCGCTTTTCCGCGCGGCCACGGCGCCAGGATTGCTGGCAGATTGCGCCAGTCGTCGGGATTTTTCCGACCCGCTTAAACCTTCGTCAACGATACCCGTGTTTTCTAACGATGGAATCACACTTCTGACGCAGGGTGGCCATCGATGTTCTCGCACGTCTCGAACGGCAGAGGTAACGGTACGGTTGGCCGGGCGGTTGCAGTAACGCTCGTTGCCGCCTTTGCCGCGGGTTGCAGCTCCGACGTATCCCGGTTTACCGGCGGGCCGATCTATGCCGGATCGACGCCCAATCAGCAGTCGCTGCTCGGCGGAAGTCCGGACGACCAGTTCGCCACCGGATCGCTGCCGGGCACGTCGCCTTCATCGGCTCCGCTCCAGCAGCAGTCCGCTCTGTCGAGCGGTACGGTCGGCACGAGCGGCCCCGTGATCAATCACAAGGGCTGGTCGACGGCAGGCGGGACCACCATCGTGGCGCAATACGGGGATACCATCGATTCGCTGAGCCGACGCTATGGCGTCCCGGCGGACGTGATTGCGGTGACCAACCGGCTTACGCCCGGCACCCAGCTTCAGCCGGGAAGCAAGATCGTCATCCCGACATATTCAACCAACCCTGCCGTTCAGTCTGCGAGCACCGCCCCCACGACGCCGGCCCCGGCAGCTTCCGCGCCGGGCACCTACACGGTCAAGCCAGGTGACACGGTCTGGTCGATTGCACGGGCCACCAGCGTGACCCCGACCGAGCTTCTGGCGGCCAATGGGATTTCGTCGACCGGCACCATCCGCGTCGGCCAGACCCTGAAGATTCCGGGTGGCGCCGCCGCCACGCCCGCAACCGTTGCGACGGGGACGCCGGAGACGACCCTGAACCAGCAGAAGGCCGCGATCGACGAGGGCGTGTCGTCTCCCGCAGCCGAACAGCCCAAGGAAGTCCAGGTCGCCTCGCTGCCCTCGGAGGCGGGGAAGGTCGGGGCCGCGGTCACACAGACCGACGCCACCGATCAACCGGCCGCAAAGGAAGCCCCGCCGACCTCGGATGGCGCGGACGGTTTCCGTTGGCCTGTACGCGGTCGGATCGTCTCCGGCTTCGGCAAGCAGTCCGACGGTGCCAACAACGACGGCATCAACCTTGCCGTGCCGGAAGGCACGCCGATCAAGGCCGCCGAGAAGGGTACCGTCATCTACGCGGGCAACGAATTGCAGGGCTACGGAAACCTCGTTCTGATCCAGCACAAGGACGGCTGGGTCTCCGCCTATGCGCACGCCGAGGAGCTTCTGGTGAAGCGCGGCGAGACCGTGCAGCGCGGCCAGGTGATTGCGAAGGCCGGCACGACGGGTTCGGTCTCGCAGCCGCAGCTCCACTTCGAGTTGCGCAAGGGCTCGCAGCCGGTCGACCCGCTGCCGCACCTTTCCGGAGCGTAGCCGACCTTCGAAGCAAGGCGACGTTTTTCCTGAACTGCCGATGGTTTCAAAGGGGCCTGACGGAAGCGAAAAGCGCTCCGTCGGGCCCTTTGCTTTACCAGCTCCGATGTTTGCGTTCCGGCCCTCTCATGCAGCTATGAGTTGTGCGGACAATGTGGCCGAAAGGTGGACTGAACGTGGGCGGATTATGCCCGGGGGTTGACGTGCCGACCCCAGCCATGCGTGATTAAGCGAAGGCGAACAAACACGCGTGGGAACAGTGGCGACATCAGCACATGAAGTCACGGCCAACGAGGCCGGGGCCACAGTCCAATTTGACAGCGTCCAGAAGAGCTACGATGGCGAAACACTCGTCGTCAAAGACTTAAATCTTGATATTTCGCGCGGCGAGTTCATCACGATGCTCGGCCCATCCGGGTCGGGCAAAACAACGACCCTGATGATGCTCGCAGGCTTCGAGCCGGCGACGCATGGCGAGATTTATCTGGACGGCGCGCCGATCAACGACGTCCCGCCCCACAAGCGGGGGATCGGGATGGTGTTTCAAAACTACGCGTTGTTCCCGCACATGACGGTCGCGGAAAATCTTGCCTACCCGCTGAAGGTCCGCGGCAAGTCGCGCTCTGAGATCGAGACCCGCGTCGACCGGGCGCTGGCCATGGTCGAGATGCCGGGCTTCGGGAGCCGACGTCCGGCCCAGCTGTCGGGTGGTCAGCAGCAGCGCGTGGCGGTCGCACGGGCGCTGGTGTTCGAGCCGAACCTCATCCTCATGGACGAACCGCTCGGCGCGCTCGACAAGCAGCTGCGCGAGCAGATGCAGTTCGAGATCAAGCACATCCACGAGAGCCTCGGCGTGACGGTCGTCTACGTCACCCACGACCAGACCGAGGCGCTGACGATGTCGGACCGGGTGGCGGTCTTCAACGATGGCAAGATCCAGCAGCTGTCGACGCCGGAGGATCTCTACGAGCATCCGATGAACTCGTTCGTTGCCCAGTTCATCGGCGAGAACAACAAGCTCTCCGGGACCGTGAAGTCTGTGGACGGCGCCGAATGCGTCGTCGAGCTCGATCACGGCGAAACCGTCACCGCCAATGCCGTAAACATCGGCGGACCGGGCAGCCGGACGACGCTGTCGCTGCGGCCGGAGCGGGTCGAGATCCTTCCCGCGGCCGAATACACCAATGTCCTCGATGCCAAGATCATCGAGCTCATCTTTCTCGGCGACCACATCCGCGCACGATTGGGTGTGGCCGGGAACGAGCACTTCATCGTGAAGGTGCCCAACAAGCACGATGAGCACGACCTCAGGGAGGGAGAGACGACCAAAGTCGGTTGGCACGCTTCCGACTGTCGTGCACTCGACCCGATCGAGGTCGCCTGATCGCCCGTGTAGCGGTCGGGAGGGTCATTCGGGCCCGATTTTCAGTGAATTCGCGAACCCGTTCGCGAACGACAAAGCAAGGAGAGCAGAAGTGATGACCAAAGCGAAGAGCATTACCCTCGCGATGGCGGCTTCCGTTGTCGCCATCGCGGCGGCGCAGGCCCAGGAAAAGACTCTGACGATCGTCTCCTGGGGCGGCGCCTACACGAATTCGCAGGACAAGGCCTACCATCAGCCTTACGCGGAGAAGACCGGCACGAAGATCCTGCAGGAAGACAAGTCTGCGCAGGCACTTGCCGGCATCCGTTCGCAGGTGGAAGCCGGCAACGTGACCTGGAACGTCGTTGACATGCTGCAGTCGGACGCCAAGCGGGCGTGTGACGAAGGCCTGATCATGGAGATCCCGGCCGACGAATGGCTCGCCCCGGCGCCGGACGGAACGCCGGCCAGCAAGGACTTCATCGAGGGCACGCTGGGCGACTGCTTCGTCCCGCAGATCCTCTACGCCACGATGTTCGCGTACGACAAGAATGCCTTCCCCGACGGCGGGCCGCAGACCATCGCCGACATCTGGGACGTGGAGAAGTTCCCCGGAACGCGCGCGCTGCAGAACATTCCGCAGAAGAACCTCGAGTGGGCGCTGATTGCCGACGGCGTGGCCCCGGATGAGGTCTACGATGTTCTGGCCACCAAGGAAGGCCAGGATCGTGCCTTCGCCAAGCTCGATGAGATCCGCGGCAACGTGATCTGGTGGTCGGAAGGCGCGCAGCCCCCGCAGATGCTCGCTGACGGCGAGGCGGCCATCGCAACGGCCTACAACGGCCGTATCTTCAACGCGCAGGTCAACGAGGACCAGCCGTTCGAGATCATGTGGGATGGCCAGATGTTCGAGGTCGACGGCTGGGTGGTCCCGGTCGACAACGACGACAAGCTCGACCTGATCAAGGACTACCTCTACTTCGCGACCGACACGCAGCGGCTCGCCGATCAGGCGAAGTACATCTCCTATGCGCCGGCGCGTAAGTCCTCCGTGCCGATGGTCTCCACCTTCGAGGGAACCGACATCGACATGAAGCCGCACATGCCGACGTCGCCGGAGAACTTCAAGAACGCGGTCCAGTTCAACACCGACTTCTGGGCCGACTATGGTGACTCGCTCGAGGAGCGCTTCAACGCTTGGCTGGCGAAGTAGCCTGAACTGATAGGAAGCTGCCGGGCGCGGTGCGATGCCGCCGCGCCCGGTCTTCGATCGAGGCGCAGACACGTCGTCCGCAGCCCGATCCCCAGGATTTCAAGTCTGGATGAGGCCTGTCGAAGGGAGCCGCGCGGCTCGGCCCCGGCACGCTTCTCCGACGATCGTGAAGCCCGATCGCACGGCGGCCGGGCGCGGCCTTTACCGAGGAGCCGACGGTGACCGACACGCATGCGGCAAGTCACGGACATGACGGCGGAGACGACACGTCCTCCGCGCCGCTGACCACGGTCGACGGTATCCCTCTCAAGGTCTCGCTGCGGCGCGCCGAAGCCCGCGCGCGGCGGCGTGCGTTCTATTTGGTTCTTCCACTGCTGGCCTTCCTGTTGATCACCTTCGCGGTCCCGATCGTGCAGATGATTTCGCGATCCGTGGTCAATCCGGAAGTGTCGGAGTATCTGCCGAACACCGCTGAAGCCATCCAGTCGTGGGACGGCGAAGAGGTGCCGCCCGAAGAGGTGTTCGCCGCCATGGCGGACGACATGAAGGTCGGGCTGGAGAACCGCACGCTCGGTCGTGCGGCGGCGCGGATCAACCGGGAAATCCCGGGCGCGCGCTCAACGGTTCTGGGCACGGCGCGGGACCTCGACGAGATGAACCCGCCCTACCGGGAAGCGTTCATCGCCGACGACGATGACTGGCAGAGCCTGGAGTTCTGGCGGCTCATCAAACGCGAGACGCGCACGCTGACGCCCGTCTACTATCTGCTGGCCTTCGACTTCGAATACTCGCCACGGGGCGAGATCGTCGAACGGCCGGAGTCCTATCAGGTCTACCGGCTGCTGTTCATTCGGACGGCGTGGATGAGCCTTCTGATCACCACGCTGTGCATCGTTCTCGGCTACCCGATCGCGCACCTCCTGGCGACGCTGCCGCTGAAGACGTCCAACCTCTTGATGATCCTGGTGCTGCTGCCGTTCTGGACCTCGCTGCTGGTCAGAACGTCGGCCTGGATCGTGCTGCTGCAGCAGCAGGGGGTCATCAACGACATGCTGGTCTGGCTCGGCGTCATCGACGACGGCGGCCGCATTCGGATGATCTACAACCAGTTGGGCACGATCGTCGCGATGACGCACATCCTGGTGCCGTTCATGATCCTGCCGCTCTACTCGGTGATGAAGACGATTCCGCCGTCCTATATGCGGGCTGCCCGGTCCCTGGGGGCCACCCAGACCCGTGCCTTCGTGACAGTCTATATGCCCCTCACCATTCCCGGGCTGGCGGCGGGCGTACTGCTCGTGTTCATCCTCGCGATCGGCTACTACATCACGCCGGCGCTGGTCGGTGGCGACACCGGTATCTTCATCTCCAACCTGATCGCCCAGAACATGACCGGATCGACGGCCCAGCTTCGCCTCGCGGCGGCGCTCGCAACGATCCTGCTGGTGGCGGTTCTGGTGCTCTACTGGGCTTTCAACAAGCTCGTGGGCGTCGATCGTCTGAAGTTCGGCTAGAGGGAGGGCCAGAACATGTCACTTCCTCCCTATGCCGGCACCGGCGAGCGCATCTGGTACTACAGCTACCGGGTGATCTGCGGGCTCATCTTCCTGTTCCTGATCTTCCCGATCATCGTGATCGTGCCGCTGTCGTTCAACGCGGAGCCCTATTTCACGTTCACCAAGGAAATGCTCAGCTTCGATCCGGCCGGCTACTCGGTGCGCTGGTATCGGGCGCTCCTTGGAAGCGAGGAATGGCTGTTCTCGATCCGCAACTCGTTCATCATCTCGATTTCATCGACGATCGTGGCGACCACGCTGGGAACGCTCGCGGCTCTCGGTCTCAGCCGGCGTCACATGCCGTTCCGGGCCGCGATCACGGCGGTTCTGATCTCCCCGATGATCGTGCCGCTGATCATCACTGCCGCGGCTCTGTTCTCGTTCTATGCCCGTCTGAATCTCGCCAACACGTTCTTCTCCATCATCCTTGCGCACGTCGTGCTGGGTGCGCCGTTCGTGGTCATCACCGTGACGGCGGCGATGTCGAGCTTCGACGAGCAGTTGCTGCGGGCGTCCGCCAGCCTGGGCGCGAACCAGGTCACCACGTTCTTCAAGATCATCCTGCCGCTGCTGCTCCCCGGGGTGATCGCCGGCGCGCTGTTCGCCTTCATCACCTCGCTCGATGAGGTGGTGGTGGTGATCTTCCTCGCCGGGCCGGAGCAGACACCGATGACGGTGCGCATGTTCTCCGGCCTGCGGGAGGAGATCAGTCCGACGATCCTGGCGCTGGCTTCCATCCTGGTTGCCTTCTCGATCCTGTTGCTGACCGTGATGGAACTCATGCGTCGGCGCGGCGAGCGACTGCGCGGCATCAAGAACTGAGTGCCAGACGCGCCGGTTGCCCACGGGCCGCATCGCATGCGGGCATGGCTGCGCCTGCAATCCCCACGCGTGTTCCCGGTCGCATGGCAGGTATACGGTTGTTCAGCTGGACACTGGCTGCGCGCGCGCCTTCAATCCCCGCCGAGATCGCAAGCCAGGCGCCATGAAGGGCCGGCGAGAACAAGACCATGGGGAGGGCACGGCATGCGCTGTCGTGTGGACGCCGTCGTCATCTGCACCGCGTGCGCGCGCTTGATCGTGCCGGGTGGTCGCTGAATGCCGCAGGACGACGCGACGACGCGCAGGTGGCTGCTGGTCGGCGCGCTCGCGCTGGCTCCCGCCGTCAGCAACGGGTTTGCGCGGTTCGCCTACGGGCTGATCCTGCCGGCCATGCGGATCGACCTCGGCTGGAACTATACGCAGGCGGGCTGGATCAACACCGCGAATGCCCTCGGTTACCTCATCGGCGCGCTGCTGGCACTGACGCTCATTTCCCGCGTCGGGTCGCGGCGGATGTTTGCCGGCGGCATGCTGCTGACGGCGCTCGCGCTCCTGTTCTCGGGCATGACCGAGGATTTCCTTTTCCTGACCGTGTGGCGCGTCCTCGCTGGAGTTGGCGGCGCACCGGCGTTCATCGCCGGCGGTGCGATGGTTTCGGCCGTGTTCCGTGGCCAGCCGATGCGCAGCGCGCTCGCGATCGCGCTCTATTTCGGCGGTGGCGGCATCGGCATGCTGATCTCGGGCGCAAGCATTCCGCTTGTGCTCGACGGCGCGGCGCACGCCTGGCCGCGGGTCTGGGTGGGGATGGGGCTCGCCAGCCTGTTGACGATGGGCCCCGTCATCTGGGCCGTGCGGTCGGTGTCGCCGGTCGATGGCGGCCCCAGCAAGATCCGCCCGGCACGGCTCCCGTGGCGTGCGATGAGCCTCGAACTCATCGCCTATTTCCTCTTCGCGGTGGGCTACATCGTCTATCTCACCTTCGTCGTCGCCTGGATGCGGGAAGGGCAGGCCTCGGCGGCACTCATTGCCGGAATGTGGTCGCTGCTCGGCTTCATGGTGATGGCCTCGCCCATCCTGTGGCGGGGCGTGCTGGCGCGCTATTCGGGCGGCACGCCGATGGCGCTCGCCTGCACCGCCACCGGTGTGGGCACGCTGCTGCCGATCCTTGTGCCGGGACCGGTCGGGGCGCTTGCCTCGGCATTCGTCTTCGGGGCGTGTTTCTTCATGGGCCCGGCATCGGTCACGGCGTTCGGGCGCAACAACCTTCCCGAAGCGCAATGGGGGGCGTCGATTGCGCTGTTCACGACGATCTTTGCCGTCGGGCAGCTGATCGGACCGGTGGCCGCCGGCTATATCTCCGACCTGACCGACGATCTCACGCTCGGCCTGATCATCGCCGGCGCGACGCTGGTTCTCGCCGGAGTGCTCGCTGCCTTCCAGAAGCCGCTCGCTTCCGGATGATGACGCGCGTGGTCATGGCTCGATAAGGACGGCCCGGAAGTCGTTGACGTTGGTGCGGGTCGGCCCGGTCATCACCAGATCGCCGAGCGCCTCGAAAAACGAATAGGCGTCGTTGCGGGCGAGATAGTCGCGCGGGTCGAGGCCGAGCGCGCGGGCGCGGGCGAGAGTCGTCTCGTCGACCAGGGCGCCGGCATTGTCCTCCGAACCGTCGATGCCGTCGGTGTCTCCGGCA
The DNA here is from genome assembly GCF_053628695.1 of Amorphus sp. MBR-141. Lineage (NCBI taxonomy): Bacteria > Pseudomonadati > Pseudomonadota > Alphaproteobacteria > Hyphomicrobiales > Amorphaceae > Amorphus > Amorphus sp. MBR-141. Next base: position 25,977 of record NZ_JBRJGW010000020.1, on the reverse strand, counting down.
ATCGCGGTGAGCCCTCGCCGGCCTTCGAGCGCGATGGCGAGACCGAGCAGGAATTCCACGTTGCGTCCGCCGCGGCCCTCCGCGCGAACCGTCACCGACGTCTCGCCGCCCGAGAGCACCACGCACGGGGCCGATGCCGGCATGCCATGCTCCGCGCAGGACAGGGCGATCGCCGCGAGCACCTTGGCGACCTCCCGGGATTCGCCCTCGATCCGGTCTCCCAGGACCACGGGCCGATAGCCGGCGGCCTCGGCCTCGCTTGCCGCCGCCTGCAAGGAGAGGGCCGGCGTGGCGACGAGCCTGTAGGTGGCATGGTGCAGTCCCGGGTCGCCGGGCTTCGGGGTTTCGGCGCCAGGTTGGTCGAGCCAGGTCACGATCGACGCGGGCACCCCGAGGCCGTAGGCTGCAATCACCGCCCGGGCGTCGGCCGCCGTGGTGGCGTCACCGACCGTCGGGCCGGACGCAATGATACCGGGATCGTCGCCGGGCACGTCGGAGATTGCCAGCGTGACCAGTCGGGCAGGGCGGGCCGCCAGCGCAAGGCGCCCGCCTGCGACCGTCGAGACGTGCTTGCGCACGGTGTTCATGTCGGAGATCGGGGCACCAGACTTGAGAAGCTGCCGGGCAAGCGTCTGCATCTCTTCGAGTGTCACGCCCGGCGGGGGCGCAGCGAGCAGGGCGGAGCCTCCGCCTGAGATGAGGGCGATCACCAGGTCGTCCTTGGTGAGACCCTCAAGAATGGCGAGCATCTCCCGGGTGCCGGCTTCGCCTGCGGCGTCGGGGACCGGATGGGAGGCTTCGACGATGCGGATGTGCCGGGTCGGTTCGCCGTGGCCGCGGCGCGTCAGCACAACGCCTTCGAGCGGCCCGGACCACACAGCTTCCAGTGCGCGCGCCATCGCGGCCGACGCCTTGCCCGCCCCGATGACGACAGTGCGCCCTTTGGGCGGTTCGGGAAGATAGGCTGCCAGGCACTCATCCGGATGGGCCCGAGCCACAGCGACGTCGAAAAGCCGGCGGAGAAGCTGACGGTTGTCTTCCGGCGCTTTGGCCTTGGGCGTCGTGGCTGAGGTCACGCGTGGCTCCTTGAGAAACGTTCGGCGAACAGACTATACCGTCGCGGGCGTGAAGAACGATCTGCGGGTGTGCGGCCCCGGCTTCATTCCCTGGGGAACCGTTTTCTCGCCGGATGGCGCCGGCTGTCAAAGGTTGCCGTGCTGACGTGTCCGCGCGCCGTCTCACTCTCTCGAACCACCAAGGTCCTGTCGCTTGTTGCTTCCCGACCCATGCCCGGATGATCCTCTCGAAGCGTTCGCACGACGCTCCCTGGCGCTTTGGGACCTTCCTCCGGCTGCCGATGTGCGGCTGATCAATCTGTCGGAGAACGCGACGTTCCTGGTGACCGCGCCGGGTGGCTGGCGGTCGGTGCTACGCGTTCACCGGGTTGGCTATCACGCGCGGCACGCGATCGAGAGCGAGCTGGCGTGGATGGATGCGCTGCGATCGGACGCCGGGGTTCCCACGCCTCCGGTCATTGCCAGCCGGAGCGGTGCGCGCATCGTCGACGCTATGCCCGGAGAGGGGGCGGAGGCCCGCCATCTAGTGATGTTCGAATTTGTCGACGGGTGCGAGCCCGGGGTGGACGACGACTTGTCCGCCCCGCTGCGCCGGCTCGGCGAGATATCGGCGCGGCTGCATCTGCATGCGATGGATTGGAGCCCGCCGCCCGGCTTCGAACGCCTCACCTGGGACGAGGAGGCAATCCTCGGCAGTGCCCCGACCTGGGGGCACTGGCGCGACGGCCCGAACGTCGATGCGTACGCCGAGGCGCTGCTTGCGCGAACGGAGGACACGATCCGCGCCCGGCTGCGGCGGTACGGCAAGGGGAGCGACCGCTACGGGCTCATCCATGCGGACGTGCGGCTGGCCAATCTGCTGATCCACGACGGTGAGACGAGGGTGATCGATTTCGACGACAGCGGCTGGGGCTGGTTTCTGTACGACGTGGCGACGGCCTTCTCCTTCGTCGAGGACCATCCGAGCGTACCGGAGTGGACCGCGTGCTGGCTGGAGGGATATCGCAGCGAGCGGTCCCTGTCTGTCGAAGACGAACGCGAAATACCCACCTTCATCATGCTGCGCCGCCTGGCGCTGCTCGGCTGGCTCGGATCTCATGCGGAGACCGACATCGCGCGCGAACTGGCGCCCCACTTCGCATCGGTATCGTGCCTTCTCGCCGAGACCTATCTCGCGCGGTTCGGCTGACGGGGCCACCTTATTCCGCGTCAGGCGGGTTCGAGACCGAGCGCCTCGAAGGTCTTCGCGGTGAGGCGCTGGCGGCGATCCTTCGCGGCAGGCCACGCGCCGGCCTGGGTCGCGATGGCCTTGCCGCCGTCGGCCACGCTGAACGCGGCGGCCGAGGTGATATCGGGCAGCGCCTCCCACGACACCGGCACCGCGACGGGCGCGCCTTCCCGCGAACGCGGCGAAAAGGGCGCGATCGCCGTCGAGCCGAACTGGTTGCGGAAATGGTCGATGAAGATCTTTCCGCCGCGCTTCTTCTTCGCCATCGAGGCCACGAAGCGCTTCGGGTCGAGGTTTTCCATCTTCTCCGCGAATGCGCGGGCAAAGCCGGTGACGCTGTCCCACGCAAGACGCCGCTCCAGCGTGAGGACGAGATGAATGCCCTTGCCGCCGGTGAGCAGCGGATAGCTCTCCAGCCCTGCCGATCGCAGTACGTCGGCAAGATCGACGGCAGCGGCCTTCACGTCCTTGAAGGCGAGGGACTCGTCGGGGTCGAGATCGAAAACCAGGCGGTCGGGCGATTCGATCCGGTCCAGGCGGCTTCCCCAGACGTGAACCTCGAGCGCGCCGACCTGGGCACAGGAGACCAGCGCCTCGCGGGAATTGATGACCAGATAGTCCTTGGTGGCGCCAGAGCGTTCCTTGATCGGCTTGGTGTCGAAGGCCTCGGGGAGGCCGGCGCCGGCGTGCTTCTGGAAGAAGCACGCTTTTTCCTGCCCCTCCGGGCAGCGGACCAGACTGACCGCACGACCTTCGAGCTCGGGCAGCATGACATCTGCAACGGCATCGAGGTATTCGGCGAGTGCCTTCTTGGTCACGTTCATCTGCGGGAACAGCACACGCCCCGGATGGGTCAGCCGAACGCCCGACACACGGGCCTCGTCGTCGCTCGTCATGGGGCGGTCCTTTTTCGTGGGTGCGCTGCGGCGCTTCGAGGGCTGTGACGTTTCTCGGCCGCTGCGCCCTTGAGCTCCGGCGTCTCGGCAACGATCTCGGACGCGTCCTTGTCGTCCCGGAGGCCCTCGAAGACGGCGTGGCGCACCGCGCCGTCGCGGGTCGTCTCGGCGTACGAAACCTCCGCCACAAGGTTGGGCGTGACCCAGCGGGCGGAGCGCGCGATTGTGGCCGGCACCTCCGCGAAAGGAGAGGTTTTCCGGGCGCGCTGAGACAGCAGGGCACCGATTTCCGTCAGCAATCCGTCGTCGAAGCCAGTGCCGACGCGCCCGCAATAGCGCAGCCTGCTCCCATCTTGAATGCCGAGAAGCAGCGACGAGAACGCCCGCCTTTTCGAAGAGGGCGACCATCCGCCGATCACGAACTCCTGGCGCTTGACGCACTTGATCTTCAGCCAGTCGCGGCTTCGGGTCGATCGATAGCGGCCGTCGGTGCGCTTGGCGATGATGCCCTCGAAGCCGCGGCTGCAGGCGAGCCGCGAGATGCGGTCACCGTCGCCTTCGATGTAGGTGGACAGGTGGATCGGGGCCTTCGGCTTCGCGGGCAGGGCCTTTTCGAGGGCCGCTTTGCGCTCCAGAAGCGGCCGGCCGCGCAGGTCGGCTCCGTCGTGACGCAGGATGTCGAACACCATGAAGGAGAGCGCGCCAGGGGCTTCCTTGAGGGCGCGCTGCAGGGCGCCGAAGTCGCTGCGGCCCGACCGGTCGGAAACAATGACTTCACCGTCAAGAAGGGTGGACGGCAGATCGAGCGCCGCGAGTGCGTCCGGGATCGGTCCGAACCTGTCGGTCCAGTCGCGGCCGGAGCGCGTATAGCAGCGCACCGATCCGTGGTCGCAGGCCGCGATCATACGGTAGCCGTCGAACTTCGTCTCATAGAGCCAGCCGTCGCCCTCGGGCGGCGCCTCGGTGAGGGTGGCCAGCTGGGGCGCAACGAATGCCGGCGGCTTGCCCTGGGACCTCTTTTCGGATTTCGCAGCCGTGGCCGCGTTGGAAGGTGAGGATTTGCGGCGCTTCGATCTCTCGGCCGGGGCAGCCTCGATCGCATCGGCTTTGGACGCGGCGAGGCGCGCGGCACTTCTTTGCCGGGCCTTTCGCTTCTTCGGGGCTGCGCCCTCGGCGATCTCCTCCATCGATCGGCCGGTGGTGACGCTCCAGTCGGCTCCCTGAACGTCGTCTGTCGTCGAGGCCGTCGCGTCGTCCTTCTTGATCAGCAGCCAGTTTTCACGCCCGTTGTCGCGCTTCTGCCGGTTGGCCATACGCACCAGTGCGAAGTCGCCCTTCAGACGCTGGCCCGAGAGGGTGAGCGCCAACTTGCCGTCCTTCACGGCTTTTGCAGGGTCGCCCTCGGCCACGAAGGGTCCATGGTCCCAGAGCATGACGGTGCCGCCGCCGTATTGGCCTTTCGGAATGGTCCCCTCGAAGTCCGCATAGTCGAGCGGATGATCTTCGGTGCGGACCGCGAGCCGCTTTTCGGACGGGTCGAGGCTCGGCCCCTTAGTCACGGCCCAACTGACGAGGACCCCGCCGATCGCCAGCCGGAAATCGTAGTGGAGGCGGCTTGCGGCGTGTTTCTGCACCACGAAGAAACCATCGGCGGACGGCGCTCCTTCGCCGGATGGTTCCCGCGTCTTCGCAAAATCACGTTTCGCTCGATAAACTGAGAGGTCCGCCATGACGCGTCAGGCCGCCTTGGATGCCGTCTTGCGCGCCCGCGGCTTCGCCTTCGCCGCCTTTGCGTCGTCCGTGCTGGCTGTCTTGCTGGTCTTCCCGCTCGTGCGCGTCTTTGCGGTCGATCCGCCGGAGCGCGCCTTCGTCTCCGATTTGTCCCCCAGGCTCTTCTTCAGCGCGGCCATCAGGTCGACCACCTTGCCGCTGTCGGCGGTATCCTCATCGACCGCAACCTCCGTCTTGCGACCCTTCGCCTTGCGCTCGATCAGTTCGCGCAGCGCGTCGTTGTAGCGGTCCTTGAAGGCCTCAGCCTTGAAGGGGGCCGACTTCCGCTCGATCAGCTGTTCGGCGATCGACACCAGCTCCTCATCGGAGGTCTCGTCGCTGAGATCGGAGAAATAGGGGCTCGCGCGATGAAGTTCGTCGGAAAAGCGCAGCGTCTCGATCATCAGCCCGGCGCCGCACGGCTTGAGGGCCGCGACGTATTCGCGCCCCCGCATGACGAACTGGCCAAGCCCGATCTTGCCGGTCTGCTTGAGGGCATCCCGCAGTACGCGGAAGGCGTCTTCGGCGAGGTCGTCGTCTGGAACCACATAATAGGGGCGATCGAAGTAGATGGGATCGATCTCGCAGGCGTCGACGAACTGCACCAGCTCGAGCGTCTTCTTGGCGTCGATCTTGATGTCGTCGATGTCCTCCTCGGTGACGAGGACGTACTTGCCCTTCTCGATCTCGAACCCCTTCACGATGTCGTCGCGCTCGATGGGGCCGATGCCCGGGACGACCTTCTCGTAGCGGATCCGCTTGCCGCTCGGCTCATGGATCTGATGGAAGGACAGCTTCGCGCTTGAGCGGGTGGCGCTGTAGAGCTTCACCGGCACCGCCACGAGCGCAAGCCGGATCTGTCCACTCCAGACGGGGCGCGATGGGGCCATCAGAATTCTCCTTGCGGGCCGGCCACCCGGGCCGGCGCATGACCACGTTTCCAGTCGAGATGCCAATCGAATCAACGCTGACGGCGCGCTTAAGTTCGCCGGCTTCGCGACCCAAGATTGATTTTGGAACCGACGGCGGCGGCAATGCGTTCGGCAGGCAAGCTCACACCATCGCTCACGGCACACTGACTTGCCGGGCGCGCAGACGAACCACAGACGAAGGAACAATCTCATGTCGAGCATCAGCGGGAAGAAGATCGTCATCGTTTCCACGAACGGGTTCGAACAGTCCGAACTCGAGGTTCCGCGCGACAAGCTGCGGGAGGCGGGTGCCACGGTGCACGTGGCAACGCCCGACGGAAATGCGATCAAAGGCTGGGACAAGGTGGACTGGGGCCGCGAAGCCCAGGCCGACGGGAAGATCGCGGACGTATCGGTGGCGGACTACGACGCCATCGTGCTGCCCGGCGGTCAGATCAACCCCGACCTGCTGCGCGTCGACGAGGACGCGATGAAGCTGATCCGCGCGTTCATCGACAGCGGCAAGCCGGTCGCGGCGATCTGCCATGCACCGTGGCTTCTGGTGGAGGCTGGCGCGGTGAAGGGGCGCGAGATGACCTCCTACCACTCGATCCGCACCGACGTGGAGAATGCCGGCGCGATTTGGAAAGACGAGCAGGTTGTCGTCTCCGAAGGCATCATCACCTCTCGCAATCCGGGCGATCTCGACGCGTTCGTCGCGAAGATCATCGAGGAGGTCCAGGAAGGACGCCACGAGCGCCACGCGGCGTAGCACTTCCCCCTCCGGTGCCGAGGGCGCCGTGGTGAAAAGGCAGGAGGACGGCGGTCGCGAACGCGGCCGCCGTTTTTTGGTCAGTGGGTGCGCAGTGCCGAAACGAGATCGGACTTCGACATTTTCGAGCGCCCGTCGATTCCGATCTCCTTCGCACGACCGTAGAGGTCGGACTTCGACCATTCCTCGTAGGGCGGGGCCTTTCCGCCCTTCTTCGACGGCTTGTCGCCGGCCGCTTTCGCATTCGCGATCCGGGCCGATTTTTCCTTGCTGTTCCCCTGTTTGCGCAATTCCTCGTACAGCGTGTCGTCCTTGACCTGCTTGCCGTGAGACTTCGCCATGTCGCGTCTCCTGCTTCCGTGATGTCTGCGCCTCTCGCGCATCTACGGTCTCAGAACCACTTGGCTCCGCCGCGGTTCCTTCCTGAGACGCGCGCGTGCGGCCCGATCCCTGGCACCGACCCGCGCCGGCGGGGGAACGGCATCGGTCACTTACCGTTCACCTCTCAACGGCAGGCTGGAAAAGGGGCAGGCAAAGATGACCGGAACAGTGGCAGACAGCCCCGCGAGTTCGGGCGACGAAGGACGCACCACGGAGGGCATGCTGGAGGATGCGACCGAGCGGGTCCCGGTGCGGGGGCGGGGACGCGAGGCGCGCAACCCGACGCAGATTCCGGCGCGTGGCTGGCTGGACATCTTCGTCCGCGTCTACAAGCGGATCATCCAGGACCGCATCGGCCTGATTGCCGCTGGGGTGACGTTCTACGCCATGATGGGACTGTTTCCCGCGATCGTTGCGCTGGTATCCATCTATGGCCTCGTGACCGACGCAAGCACGCTCGAAAACCAGATCCAGTTTCTCGCTGGCTATCTGCCACAGGATGCGCTGAGCCTGCTGTCCACGGAGCTGCATCGCATCACCGATCTGCGCGGGGGGAGCCTGGGCATTGCGGCATTGGCGAGCATCGCCGTCGCGCTGTGGAGCGTGAACACCGCAGTTCTGGCACTTTTTCAGGCCCTGAATGTTGCCTACGGCGAAGCCGAGAAGCGCTCAATCTTTCGCCTCTACGGCACCGGCTTCGGCGTGACCATCGGCATCATCGTGTTTGCGGTCGTGGTGGTGAATACGATCGTGGTTCTGCCGTTGCTGCTGTCGGCATTGGGCTTCAGCGAGCGGGCGGAGTTCATCATGCGGGTCATCTCCGCGCCGCTGTTCTTCGTCGTCATGGTCGCCGCCGCATCGGTCCTCTATCGCATCGGCCCCAGTCGCCGAAACGCGCGTTGGAACTGGATCTCGCTCGGATCCATCCTGTTTTCCGCCGTGTGGATCGCGGTGGCGCTCGGTCTCTCGTTCTATCTGTCCCGTTTCGCGAACTACACCGCGACCTATGGGTCGCTGGGTGCCGCGATCGGCCTCATGCTCTGGATCTATGCGGCGGTGTACATCTTCCTGGCCGGCGCCGAGATCAATGCGGAAATCGAGCACCAGACTTCGCGCGACACCACCACTGGTCCGGAACGTCCGATGGGCGAACGGGGGGCCCACGTTGCAGACACCGTCGGTGCCCTGTCCGGGAAATGACGCGTCCGGCACGTGCCGCGGCGAAAATCTGCAGCCTAGGCAAATACACGGAACCGCCAGTCGGCGAGTGCGTTGTTACAGATGAAGGGGCGCTAACTTGGTGCCTCTGAAGTTTCTGTGTGCAACCGTATCAAATGTGGCGAGTTCTTCCGATGTCATAGACACGGTTGGAAACGCACGCCTGGGAAGGATGAAACATGAATTGGGATCAGATTCAGGGCCAGTGGAAGCAGTTCACCGGCAACGTTCAGAGCCAGTGGGGAAAGCTGACCAACGACGACTTGGACGTCGTCGAGGGTGACCGGCAGCGCCTCGCAGGCAAGATCCAGGAGCGTTACGGCGTCGAGAAGGAAGAGGCCGAACGCCAGATCGACGATTGGCTCGAGCGCCGCTGACTTCCTGTATCAGCCGCCGCGCCCACTGAGGGCGCGGCGGCAAATTGTCGTGGCGAGCCCCGGCCGTGTTCGGATGGTGGCCCGCAATTTCGACGATATGCGTTCCAGACGGGAACATTAGTCCTTCAACGCGGTTTGGAAGGGCGATTTTCGGAGATCAGTCAATGACGCTCGGCACAATCCTGCTCATCGTTGTCATTCTTCTGCTTATCGGCGCCTTGCCGACCTGGCCCTACAGCCGCGGCTGGGGTTATGCGCCTGGCGGCATCGTCGGCCTGATCCTGGTCGTTCTGCTGATACTGCTTCTGCTCGGTCGGATTTAATCGGAAGCATCCCCGCTATTCATCCGAATATCTAAAACGGAACAGAAAGGACATCACCATGGCCATGAAAACGCTTCATGATCTGTTCGTGCATTTCGTGCGCGACATCTACTACGCGGAAAAGCAGGTGCTGAAGACGCTGCCGAAGATGGCACGGAAGGCTGATTCCGACACGCTCCGCGAAGCCTTCGAGCATCATCGCGAGGAGACCGAGGGGCAGATCGAGAACCTGGAGAAGGTCTTCGAAATCCTCGGCCTGAAGGCGCGCGGCGTGACCTGCGAAGCGATCGACGGCATTCTCGAAGAGGGTAAGGAGATCATGGAAGAGGCCACCGACGCGGATGCGCGGGACGCCGGCATGATCGCAGCCGCCCAGGCCGTCGAGCACTATGAGATCACTCGCTATGGGACGCTGGTCGCATGGGCGAAGCGGCTCAACCTCAGCCAGGCGGTGCCGCTTCTTCAGGCCAACCTCGAGCAGGAATATGCGGCGGACAAGAAGCTCTCCTCGCTCGCCGAGGGCGGGCTCAATCAGCAGGCCGCCTGATCCAGGGCCGTCGACGGTGACCTTGTTGCAATACGCCCGCGTTCCATCGAACGCGGGCGTAGGTGCGTCAGGGCACAGCTGCCGGGAGGCATCAGATCGGTCAGATGAACGGGCGGGGCCGCGCCGGGCTGTCTTCCACCTTGCCGATCGATTTGAGGTGCGGCTCGTCGTCCACCTCGAGCCAGCGTTCGGTCCAGCGGATGCAGCCCGTGGCCCGGAGACGCTTGATGGTCTTGTTGGTATGAACGAGCGAGAGCCCGAGCGTGTCTGCAAGATGCTGTTGGGTGAGCGGGAACGCCAGCCGCTTGCCGCGCATCATGCCGAGGTCTCGGGCGCGATGGAACAGGTGCCAGATCACATAGGCGACGCGTTCGAGGGCATTGCGTCGGCCGACCGTGAGCAGTTGTGCGTCGAGAAGCCGCTCCTGATTGGCCGACAGCCAGGTCACGTCGAAGGCGAGCGACGGCTGGCGGGTGTAAAGGCTGTGGAACTGGTCGCGGGGAAACACGCAAAGAACCATTTGCGAGAGGGCCTCGACGCCGTGGTCCATGGTCTCGAACACGGATGTCTGCAGCCCGATGAGGTCGCCCGGCATGGCAAAATTCAGAATCTGCCGCCGGCCATCCGGCAATGTCTTGTACCGAAAGGCCCATCCGTCCAGCACGGTGTAGAGATGGGGGCTGGACGTGGCTTCCTGGACGATCGGGGCGCCTGGCTCGACGGAAAGCTCGCCGCGCTTGAACCACTCCACGAACTCGAGTTCGCCTGGATCGAAGTCGCGAAACGTCGCGCGGCTGCGCAACGGGCACGCCGCGCACGGCGTCCGGTATCGGCTACTTCGAGAGGGGGTCACGGAGCCTTCCGCGCGCATTCAATATCTCTTCGCGACGCGTGTGATTGTTAAAAGACGGTCTCTGCAATGCGTGCCAATTTCGCTGATATGGGAGGCGGGGTCGAGGACTTTTCGCCTCCTGCCGATTGGTGCGTCGGGTTGCCAACGGCGAAGCGGTCGCGGGTCTCGGCCCGCGCGAGGGGTGTCGTACAGTGAACCAGATTCCATTTGTGGTCCTGTTGGCCGTCGATGATGAGAAGCTCGCGCTCGACATCGACACATTCGTGCGGAACGCAAATCTCTCGTGGACCGTTCTCCTTGCGCGTAGCGCCGAGGACGCCTTTGCCGCAAGCGTTTCCGGTGCGGCGCAACTGGCCATCATTTCCCTGGCTCAGTCGGCCGAGCGCGAGAAATTCGAGGCGACGCTCAGGTCGATGGGCGTTCCGATTCTGCGTTATATCCCGCCCCTGGCTTCCGCCGCGGACGACGGAACGGAAGCTCTGCCGCTTCCGTTTACGACCGAGGGCACGCGGCATGCGCTGGAGCGGCTCGGAATGCTCGTCTCCTGATTGCAGCCGACGGCGACGTCGCGCTTTCGATCCTCCTCCGTCGAGATGCGAAGGCGATGCCGGTTGCCTTCGCCCCTTCCAGCGCTGTTCCCGGCGGCGGGGGCCGACTATTGTCAGGCGATTGCCGCGCGTGGTTGGTGAACGGGGTGGCGGGCCGCTGCGTTTGGCATTCGGTGGGAAAAGCGTCGTAAAGATCCCTTTCAAGGTCGAAGGGCTAACGTAATCGGACCGCGTCAGGCGGCGGATCGAAGGGCAGAGGCATAGCCGATGGATTCCATCCTACAGTATCTATTCGGGGCGGCAGCCTTCATGCCCCACGGCTACTGTCTGCTCTGGCGACCAGACCTCGTCGCGCTGCATGCTGTCTCCGACCTCGGCATTGCTGCTGCCTATTTCGCGATTCCGATCGCGATTCTCGTGCTGGCCCGGCGGCGGGGAGACCTGACGGGAGACACCGGCCAGGTTGTCGTTCTTTTCGCCACTTTTATCATCGCGTGCGCCCTGACCCATCTCGCGTCGGTCTTCACCCTCTGGTACCCGGCGTACGGATTGCAGGGCCTGCTGAAGGCCGCGACCGCCATCATTTCAGTGCTGACAGCGGTGATCGTCTGGCGGCTTCTTCCGGCGCTGACGCGCCTGCCATCCATCACGGAGACGGAAGCGATCAACCGCCAGCTCGTGGAGGAAGTGGAGGCCCGCAAGCGCGCCTATCAGGAGCTCGAAGCGACGCGCGCGAACCTCGAACGCGAGATCGCCGAGCGCACGTACGAGCTGCAGGAAGTCAAGCATCTCTACGACGCTGCGACCAGCGGGGCACAGATCACGGTCTTTTCGCAGGACTCGGAGCTTCGCTACACCTGGGTCCACAATCCGAGGCTCGGCTTCAGTGTCGATGACGTCGTCGGCAAGACCGATGAGGAGTTGGTGCCCGAACCGGCGCTGACAACGATGTCTGCCCACAAGCGGCGGGTCCTGGAGACCGGCGAATCGGAGACATTCGAGGTCGAGATCCCCGAGGGGAGTTCGACCTCGTGGTTCCGGATGGACCTCACCCCTTCGCCGGCTGCCGAGGGGAAGGCTCGGGGGATCGTCGGAACGGCGATCGACATCACCCGGGCCAAGCGGCTGGAGGCCATGCGCGCCGATCTGAGCCGCCGTCTTTCGGCAACGGTCCAGCGGTTCAACCTGGCCCTTCGCTCCAGTGAAATCCTGGTGTTCAGCCAGGACAAGGACCTTCGGTACACATGGTCAAACTGGTCGGCCGACTACGGTGGGCCGGTCATCGGTAAGACCGACGACGATCTCTATGCCGAGCCGGAACGGTCCCGCATCGTCGGCCTCAAGAAAGCGGCGATGGAGAGTGAGGATGTGCAGTCCGCCGAGGTGCGCGTCCACATCGGCGAGGAAATCGTCTGGTACGTGTTGACCGTCGAACCCGATTTCGCACCCGACGGCGAACTTCGCGGCGTCATCTGCGCGGCGGTCGACATCACCGAACGCAAGGACTACGAGCAGCGCATGCGGCTGGTGATGCGCGAATTGAGCCACCGGTCGAAAAATCTCCTCGCCGTGGTGCAGGCCATCGCCCGACAGACTGCGCAGCAGGCGGATTCGGTGAAGGAGTTTCTGGAGAAATTCGGTGAGCGCGTGCGCGCCCTCGCCGGGGCGCAGGACCTGCTGGTTGCCGGCAACTGGAGCGGGGCGAGCCTGGGCGACGTGGTCAATGGACAGCTCGGGCACTACACGCCCGAGGACCGCAACCGCGTGATCGTCGAAGGGCCGGACGTCAAGCTCTCGCCCGACGCGATGCAGACCCTGAGCTTGGCGCTCCACGAACTGGCGACCAACGCGGCAAAGTACGGCGCCCTGTCGAACGAGGTGGGCAAGGTTCTGGTGACCTGGTCCATCGATCAGGCCACATCCACCCTCGACCTTCGCTGGTCGGAGGAGGGCGGGCCGCCGGTCACCGCTCCGACGCGGCGTGGCTTTGGCCGTATCGTCATCGAACGCAACGTCGCGCGTTCGCTGGAGGCGGAGGTCGACCTCGACTTCGCGACGGAGGGCTTCCGCGCGGTGTTCCACATACCGTTGGACCAGATCCGTCCGCGGGTGGACGAAGAGCGCGATCCCCAGCCCGTGCTCGGGTGACGCTTCGCATGTCTGGCCGATGTCAACGCCCCGATGCGCACGTTGGGCTTCGCTGAAGCCCTGGATGCGCAAGTTTCCCTTTCTTCGACAAGGGGAGAAACGGATTGCCCGGTGATGCGTTACCGAATCCCTATCGGGACGGGTCGCCAGGTCTCGTCGGCATATCGGTGACAACAGCAGACAAAAGGCGGAGTGACGATGAGCCGGCACGATGCGACGATGCCGCCATTGACCCGTGGCACAACGACAGACCTACGCCGGCGAATTGAGGCGCGAATGCTGCAATCGACGACAGCGGAAAAACCAAGCGCCAAACCGATGACGCTCGGTTTCGGCCCCGCCTATCCGCAGAGGCGTGCCGGCAACGTGCGGCCGCTCGTCGAAGCGAGTGCGGCTTATCCGGAAATGGAAAGGATGGTCATGGGCGCCAGCAAGACGGCGCACCTTGCCTTCCGGATTTTCGACCCCGCGACGAAGACGCGCTCGGAGGAAGCGATCTCTCGCAACCTCATGGACTGGGGCGACGTGCTTCTCGATGCCGCCCAGCGTGGCGTCAAGGTGCGCGTCCTCCTGGCGGACTTCGAGCCGGTCATGGCCCACGAACTCCACCGCGTCGGCTGGCAGAACGGGCGCCGGCTGCTCGACCGGGCCATCCAGCTTCCTGACGACTGCCCCGGCTCGATCGATCTCCTGATCGCGCTGCATGAGGGTGAGCTCGGCATGGCAGTTCGCTCCGCCCTCTGGCTCGCTGTGCGGGCGAGGCTGATGAAGCTGATCCGAAGCGAACCGGGAGCGGAAAGCTCTCCCGGCATTCGCTACAATATGCTTGGCGCACGGCCACGGTTCATGCCCCCGATGCGTCTGTGGCCGGCGACGCACCACCAGAAGATGATGGTCGTCGACGGGCAGACGGCGGTGATCGGTGGCATCGACGTCGACGAGCGCCGCTACGACGATCCCGAACACAGCCGGCCGGCGGACCAGACCTGGCACGACGTGAGCCTGCGGATCGAGGGGGATGCGGCGCGCGACGCGGACCGGCACTTCGTCGGGATCTGGAACAGGGAGGTGACGCGCTACGGCGGCGGTGGCGATCTCGTCACCGGGATGCATCTGCCTCCAGGGCATGATCATCAGCGGGTGCCCCAGCTGATCCCGGGCGGAAGTCCGGAAGGCACGCCGCCCGATCCTGGTCTTGCGCCTTCGGATGCGAAGATCCGGCTGGTGCGGACAGGATCCGTCATCCGCGAAGGAGCATTCGCGGTCGCGCCGAAGCCTGTCGTGACGGAGATCGAGACGGCCTTCATCGACGCCATTCGCAGCGCCCGCAAGCTCATCTACATCGAGAACCAGTTCTTCCGGCTGCACCGCGTCGCTGACGAAATCGGGCGGCGCGTCGCTTCGGAGCCGGAGCTGGAAGTCATCGTGGTGTTGCCGATGGCTCCGGATATGGTGGCCTTCGAGCGGAAGACCGGTCCGGAAATGCGATTTGGCGAATGGCTGCAGGTGAAAGCGCTGCGCCATCTGCTCAAGCTGTGCGGGGAGCGGGTCGGGCTGTTCTCGATGGTTGGCCACTCGCAGGCCGGCCCGGGCCTCGAGGGGCGGGCCCGCGCGTTCGGCAGCGGCATCGTCTATCCGCACTCCAAGGTGCTCATCGTCGACGATGCGCGCGCCATTGTCGGCTCAGCCAACATCAACGGCAGGAGTTTCCGGATGGACACCGAACTCGCCCTCGACTGGACCAACGATCCGGGTATTTCGGACTTCAGGGGAGAGCTGTTTGCGGGCCATCTCGGGCGGGCACATCAGACCGATGCGCCAAGCCCGCTCGCCTTGTGGAAGAAGGTCGCGCTCGACAATCTCGATGTCGATCCGGAGGACCGCAACGGTTTTATCGTGCCGTACAAGCTCGGCGCGGCCGCCCGGTTCGCCCGATTCCAACGGTTCATCCCGGAGGTTTATCTGTGACTTCGGCAGCCAACGTCACGTCAAGGCAATCACACCCACACGATGCACATCAAGATGTGCGGCATGCGGACTTGTCGCCTGTTCCGGCGTGAACGGCATCAAGCTTCTCGAGGAGGTCCACGAGATCCTGCGGGATAGACGAGCCGCCTTCGGCTTCATACACCCGCCTCAATGTACGGCCGAGATGCGACTGAAGGTTCGTATCCAGACGGGGGACGTCGCCTTGGGCAGAGCCAGACTCGCCGTGGTTCTTGCGCCCGTTCGCCGCAGCGTCATACGAGCTTTTGCTGTTCCGTTCGTACGTCATTGTCACCTCACGCGTTCTGAGCGGTACGCGTCTCGGAAATTGAACGTTGCGTGCTCGATATCGTTCCGGGTTAACATTCTTAATTGACGCGTGGGATGATCCGTTTGTGGTCCGCGCTTCTCACGCGACCCCGCCTGCGTTGTGATTGTTCCGCCGGGTAGGCGTCTTCTCGGGCGCGGATAGCGAGACGGAATATGACGTCAGTTGCAGAACTGATTGCGCCGCATCTGCCATCGCTCAGGCGGTTCTCCCGCGCCGTGCACGGAAGCCGCAGCGCAGGCGATGAGCGCGTTGCTGACTGTCTCCGCTTCCTTATCGAACGACCGTCCGCATACGATCCGTCCGGGAATGCGTTGATTTCCCTCTTCCGCCTCTATGTCACTGTTTCCTCCCGCATCGAACGTGACGGGCAGACGCCCTGCGCCGCGACACACGACCGGACGATCGGGGGAATGTCGACCGACGCCCGCAATGCGTTTCTGCTCACCGCGCTGGAGCAGTTTTCGATCCCACAGACCGCGTCGATCCTCGATGTTGAGATTGATGACGTGGAGCTCTTTCTGGCCGAAGCCGGCCAGCAGATTGCTCGACAGATCGGCACCACCGTTCTCATCATCGAGGATGAACCTCTGATCGCCATGGACATCGAAGGCATGGTCGAGAGGTTTGGCCACGAGGTCGTCGGCGTTGCGCGCACGCGGCGCGAAGCGGTGATGCTGGCCCGGAAGACGAGGCCGGGGCTCATTCTAGCCGACATCCAGCTTGCCGACGGCAGCTCTGGTATCGACGCCATCACCGACCTGCGTGCCTCCATCGATGTTCTCACGATTTTCGTGACCGCTTTCCCGCAGCGGCTGCTGACGGGGGCAGGGCATGAGCCGACCTTTCTGATCACCAAGCCGTATGCGCCCGACGCGCTGAGGGCCATGCTCAGCCAGGCGCTGTTCTTTCGGGACGCAAAGCGCGAGAGGCGCGGAGCGGCGTCCTGATCGCGCCAAATACGGCGCTGCCGCCGCGAGATCGGATTTTTTGTGGTCCCCATGTGAAATGACAGAGAACTTTTCTGTTACCTCCGCGTTCTCCTGCCGAACGAGTTATTGCTGAGGAGAACGACACATGCTGCAGTGGGCTCTGATTTTTCTTGTCGTTGCGATTATCGCAGGTGTTCTGGGCTTTGGCGGGATCGCGGGCGCTTCTGCCAGCATCGCGCAAATTCTTTTCTTCGTGTTCCTCGTGGCCCTGGTGATCTCGGTGATCATGCATCTTGTTCGGCGCGCCTGACGCGCGCAGACAACCAAGGCTCCGTTAGGATCCTTCAAAAAACGGCCGGGCGATCCTTCGCCCGGCCGTTTTGCGTTTTGGCCCGTCTTGCCCCAAGAGGGCGCGTTCTACAGATCGATCCAACCCGCATTGTCGGCGTTTGAAGCGACGCAGGCCTCTATGAAAGCCATGCCGCGCACGCCATCCTGAAGGGTCGGGTAACTCGCGTCGGGATTGCTCGGCTCTCCTGTGCGCGCCGCGCGGATGGCCTGCGCCACCTCCGTGTAGAGGTTTGCGAACGCCTCCAGATACCCTTCGGGATGTCCTGCCGGGATCCGCGTCACGCGATGCGCCGCCGCGCCCGCCCCGGCGCCGCCTCTGGTGATGAGGCGCTTTGGTTCGCCGATCGGGGTGAACCAAAGCCGGTTCGGCTCCTCCTGGTGCCAGGTGAGGCCGCCGCGTGTGCCGTAGACCTGAAGTTGGAGCGCATTCTCGTTGCCGACCGCCACCTGGCTCGCCCAGATCATTCCCCGGGCGCCTCTTTCGAAGCGCAGCAGGATGTGCGCGTTGTCGTCGACCTGACGGCCGGCAACGAACGAAGAGAGGTCGGCGGCGACGGAAGTTGCCCTCAGGTCGGATACGAAGCAGGCCAGATGGAAGGCATGGGTTCCGATATCGCCGATCGAGCCGCCGGCCCCGGCCTGCGCCGGATCCGTTCGCCAGGCCGCTTGTTTCTGGCCGGTCTTCTCGATCGGCTCTGCGAGCCAGTCCTGAGCGTAGTCGACGCGGACCACGCGGACATCGCCAAGCGCTCCGTCCCCGATCAGTTGGCGCGCTTCCCGAACCATCGGGTAGCCGGCATAGGTGTGGGTCAGCGCAAAAACGAGGCCCGTTCGTGCGACCGTTTCCGCGAGGACCTTCGCCTCCTCCAGCGACGTCGCCAACGGCTTGTCGCAGATCACGTGGATCCCCTGTTCGAGGAAGGCCGTGGCGATCTCGAAATGCAGATGGTTGGGCGTGACAATTGCGACGGCCTCTATGCCGTCGGGACGTGCTGCCTCGCTTTGCGCCATCTCCATGTAGGACGTATAGATCCGCCCCTCATTCAGCCCGAGCGCGCGCCCTGATGCGACGGCCTTTTCCGCGCTCGCGGACAGCGCGCCAGCGACAAGGACGTAGTTGTCGTCCAGCCGGGCCGCGATACGGTGGACGGCCCCGATGAACGCGTCCTGCCCGCCGCCGACCATGCCCAGCCGGATGCGGCGGGACCTCTCGTCCCGGTGTCCTTCGATTTCCATTGCAGCCCCCCGCAGCGTTGATGGCGCGTTGGTAATGCGCGCCCACAATCTTTAGGTGAAGGTTACCTGCAACCTTCGGCGGACGGGAACCCACGCCGTGCGAATAAGATCTAGGCTTGCCGGGAGGCGATCAGCACGGCCATGCGCCGGAGGGCCAGCTCATAGCCTTGGGTGCCACAGCCGGCGATGATGCCATCTGCGCGCTGGGAAACGTACGAATGGTGCCGGAAGCTCTCGCGCCGGTGAATGTTGGAGATGTGAACCTCGATCACGGGAAACGTGCAGGCGCTCAGCGCGTCGAGGATGGCCACCGAAGTGTGGCTATAGGCCGCCGGATTGATCACGATCCCGGAAGCGGTGGTTCGGGAGTCCTGGATCCAGTCGATCAGCTGATGCTCTGCATTTGACTGTCGGAAGCGGATCTCCAGCCCGAGCGCACCGGCGACCGACCTGCAGCTGTCCTCGACATCGGCAAGGGTTTCCCGCCCGTAGATCTCCGGCTGGCGCTGACCCAGCAGGTTGAGGTTGGGTCCGTTGATGACATCGATCGGGAGGGACATCGCGAGGCTCGATCCAGGGTAGCACCCAGTGCGGGCAGGGAGGGACACAGAGGAAAGCGGGCGACTGCGCGCGCAAATCTAGCCGCCGAACCTTTCTGGCACCATCCATAACCGTGCGCCGCCCGCTCCCGACCGGTGATGCGTGTGGGCTTGTGAAGCCCGCGAAGAAACGAACCCTTTTTGCAGTCGATCGTCAAAGAGGGCATTACGGAATCGGTTTGCCGGGCTATCATCCGCCACAGTGCTCGACAGCCGCAGGCCAATGCGGGGCGTCGAGACGGGGCGAGCGGGATCTGGGGGGAATATGTCCATAGGCGGATATGCGCCGAGATGGGGGCGCGAACGCACGTCCCTGCGCGGGCGTGAACGCACGTCGGGTGCCCCGGTGGGGTCGTGGCTGGGGCTTCTTGGATTGGCTGCGACGCTTTCGACCGGGGGAGCCGCCATTGCTGCCGACCTCCCTGCCGAGCCGCTTGCGGTGTCCTATGTGGGCGTCTGCTCCGCGGCCGGCGAAGGCTATTACACGGTTCCCGGCACATCGACGTGCATCCACGTCCACGGCCGCGTCCGCGCCGAATATCAGGGGTACCTGATCAGCGGTGACACCGGCAGTCCAGACCGCGACCTCTCGTCCACCAACTGGCTTTCACGAGCCTACATCCACCTGGATTCGTGGAGCGAAACCGAGTTCGGTCCGATGACCACGGCCTTCAAGGCCTATTGGACCAACGACAATTTCGACAATGCCGCGCTTTCGGTCGACTATGCGCAGATCGACTTCGCCGGCTTTACGTTCGGCCGAACCCAGTCATTCTACGATGCGGCGAATTACCTGACCTGGGCCGATGTGTTCACCCCGGGGCAGTCGGA
This sequence comes from Amorphus sp. MBR-141, assembly GCF_053628695.1. Taxonomy (NCBI): domain Bacteria; kingdom Pseudomonadati; phylum Pseudomonadota; class Alphaproteobacteria; order Hyphomicrobiales; family Amorphaceae; genus Amorphus; species Amorphus sp. MBR-141. Next base: position 6,666 of record NZ_JBRJGW010000020.1, on the reverse strand, counting down.
CCTGAAGACGCAACTGGCCGCCTACACGGCGTCTTTGCCGGGCGGACTGTCGTTGACGGCCTCGGTCGAAGCGGCGGACGACCGTCGGCTTGGTATCTCCCTCTATCCTTACTCGGGCGCGCCTGCCCCGGCATACGTGACGCCGGGCGACGTGGGTTACGGACCCGGTGGCGACGGCTACGGCGGCGTGAAGTGGCCCGATGCGGTCGCGCGCCTCAAGCTCGATCAAGCCTGGGGCAGCGCCCAGGTGATGGGTGCGGCACACCAGGTCATCGCTGCCTACAACGACAGCCCCGGATCCGACGGTGTCACGCCGACGGGCGGCGTCGGCTGGGCTGCCGGTGCCGGTTTGACCGCCAAGTTGCCGTTTCAGATGACCTTTGTCCTGACGGGCACCTATGCCGTCGGCGCTCCAGCCTACGCCAATTCGAGCTGGTATGCGCTGCCGGGCGGCGAGCAGCTGGCCTTCGACGCGGCCTATGACCCGGCAACCGGCGATCTCGATCTGGCCACCTCCTACTCCGTTTCGGCAGGCCTTGGCGTCGACATCCGCAACGCGAACCTTGCGATACAGGGCGCCTGGTCACGCTTCGAAAGCGATACGCTCGGGGATTTGACGGGCGGGACGGCCAGCGCGAACTTCACCCAGTACGATCTGCAGGCGGCGTTGACCTACATGGTGGTGAAGGACCTCACCTTCGGCGTCTCCGGTGAGTACCAGTATCTGGACCACGAGGACGCCGACATCGATGTCGCGCAGCAACTGGCGATGCTGTTTCGGGTGGAGCGATGGTTCTGAGCGCTCTGTGCGACCCCAGCCCGCCGGAGAGAAGTGACCTTCCGGCGAATGGACCGGAGGCGGGTTGTAACCAACCGGCGCTATAGCCGACGCCGGAGACCTTCAAGGATGAGGGCCGCGAGCCTCGGATAGTCGCCGTCGAAGTGATGACCGCCGTTGGTCTCGATCAGTTCGGCGCCGGTTCCGGTCAGGCTCCGGCAGGCGGTGTCATCCTCCTCCGTCCCGAAGACGCACTGGATCTTCGCTGGATCGATCCTGGCGATCTCGGGGAGGGTGGGGCGCGCGTCGGCGGGGTGAGACCCGAGCCATCCGGTGACCGAAATTTGGTCGCTTGCAGCCGAACTGACGCCAAGCAGGGTGATCTGGCTGACCTTGTCGCGATGCGCCGCGTCGAGCGCGTTATAGGCAGCGGGCAGGATGTCTGCACCGAACGAATATCCGACCAACAGTACGTGCTGGACGTTCCACTGCGTCACGTAGGTGTCGATCAGCCGCGTGAGATCCGCAGCGACCTGCGCTGCCGGCTTTCTGGACCAGAAATAGCGGAGCGAATCGACGCCGATCGTCGGAAGCCCCTGTTGCTGGAAGATCTCCGCGATGGTCCGGTCGAGGTCGCGCCAGCCGCCATCGCCGGAGTAGACGATGGCGAGGGCATCGAACGTGCCGTCCGCAGGCAGCGCCGTCACCGGCAGGTCGAGCGCGTCGGCGGGGGCTGCCTCTGCGACCAGGTCGTGGAGACGGGCCGCGAACGCCGCGGCGCCGTCCTCTCGGTGGTCGACGGCAATCGGGAAGCCGTTTGCCACGAGATCGTCGATGTGGGCTGCACCGTTCGCGTCCTGCCCGGTCGTCAGAATGACGTCGATCGGATCCGGCAGCGGGCCGGGGGAAAGTCCGTAGACCGATTGTCCGTCCACGTCGGTGCGCGGCGCCTTCGTGCAGAGCTGTGTGGAGATGTCGATGCCGATGTCCGGGTCCACGACGACCGTGTGAGCGATCGTATCGGCTGGGGACTGCGCGGCGATCGCCATGGCAATTGCGCCGCCTGCGCCGCGTCCTGCGATGACGGGCGTATGGTAGTCCGAAGCTCCCGCTGCACGCTGCAGCGAGTGACTCATGGTCTCGATGTCGGCGACCAGGTAGGCGCATTCCTGTCCGGCGGCGTCGACCGTGGCGGTATACTGCGGCGTGTCGACCCCGATGACGATCGCGCCGGCATCCGCGAGAACGTCCGCGATCGTTGCGTCTTCGGGCGTCCAGCCTTCATTGCCGGAGAACAGGACCACGAGCGCCCTTACCGCCGCCGTCGGTTGAACGATGCGTGCGTGCTCCAGAGGGGCAGCACGGGTTGTGGCGGTCTCGCTGGCCCGCCCCGGACCGAAGGAGACGAGAAACATGGCCACGACGATCCAGAGGCGGTTCATTTCGACACCACGCCGCGCACGCCGCCGCCGATCAGGACGGTAACGTCCGCGAGCGCCAGCAGCGGGTTGATGCCCCCCGACACGACCATATAGCGCGGCTGCCATTGCGGCCCGAATTTGTCCTTGAAGCCGCGCAATCCCTTGAAGTGGTAGAATCGCTCGCCGTGGTCGTAGACGGCGCGTCCGACGCGATTCCAGATCGATGTGGCGGTGCTCTCCGGAAAGCCGGACAGCGGTGCCATCCCGAGGCCGAACCAGGTCACGCCCTCGGCCTTGAAGTGCTGCATCAGCGCCAGGAAGAGATAATCCATTGTGCCGTTCGGGGCGTCGGGCCGAACCCGCATGAGATCGATCGACACCTGATGGCCGACCTTCGTCGCCAGGATGGTCGCAAAGCCGATCACGCGGTCGGCATCGCGAACGAGGGCGACCGGCTGGGTGGTGACGTAGTCGACGCTGACGGCGCCCAGCGAGAAGCCTTTTTCGCGCACCTTGTGGTGCGCGAGCCAGGCGTTGGACACGTCGCGCACCTCGTCCATGACGCCGGCCACGCCTTCCGGCGGCACGATTTCGATGCTCAGCCCGAGACGTTCGCCCTTTCGAAGGCCAGTCCGCAGGGGAGCGCGCTTGGGGCCCTCCAGCGAGAACGTGGCGAGGTGCACCCTGGCGAATTCACCCAGCCGGAACGCGGTGAGACCCGCGTCGGCATAGAGCGCCAGGCTGTCCGGCCCCACCTCGTAGAAGACGGCGCGCCCGCCATGCTGGCGGGCGAGCTCGACGAATGTCCAGACGAGGCCCGGCCAGGCATCCCGCGGCCCCACAGGGTCGAACAGCGCAATCCAGGATCGGCCCTGGCGGGCAAACATGATGAAGGCGGAGCCGTCTTCCGAGAATAGCAGGCTCTTGTCACCCATGCGCACGAGGTTGGCGTCGGGGTTCGGTTGGTCATCGAGGATGGCGACCGCACGCGCGATTTCGTCCGCGTTGGGCCGGATCGACGGACCGCTCCACGGCCGGGTCAGCGTCCAGATCGAAAACAGCATCGTTGCCAGCGCGATGCCGAGCGCGGCCCTGAGGCTGCGCGGCGCAGAGGCCGAGAACTCGAACTGCCACCAGAGCTCGGGCGAGTAGGGGATCTCGCGGTACGCGAACAGCATGACCGCGACGCAGCCGATCAGGATCGTCGCCACCGCCAGCGACCAGCGCCAGCTCAGGCTGTCGTGGAGCAGCGAGGACCGTCGGCCAAACTCGGAACGGGACAGGACAAGCGTTCCAAGGAGAAGGCAGAGTACCAGCGTCTCGGTCCAGGCGAGCGCCTTCAGGGGGGCGAGGGCGAGCGCCAGCGCGGCGGCAGTGGTTGCCACCCACCACGCCCCGTCGAGGCGGAACAGCAGCCCGCGCGAGGAGACAATGAGCACCATGCCGAGAATGCTCGACAGGAAGTGGGCGCCTTCCAGCAGAAACAGCGGAACGTAGGCTGACAGGACGTGCAGATAGCTCGGTGCGGCCGGCGTCAGTCCCGACAGGACCAGCATGGCGCCCGTCAGGAACGTCAGGGCGGCAACGACGGTAGGCGCGAGGCGGCCCACGGAGGCAACCAGAGAGGACGCGGCAAGCCCCGTGGCGGCGCGCCGCATTTCCAGCGTGACGATGAGGATCGCGGCGAGCCCGAGCGGCAGCGCGTAGTAGATGATCCGAAACAGCACCAGCGCGGCAAGGACGCGGTCGACGGGCACTTTGCCGATCAGCGCGGTGACGACGATCGTCTCGAACACGCCGAGGCCGGCCGGAATATGGCTGAGAACGGCAAAGCCGATCGCCACGCTGTAGACGGCAATGAACGGGATGAAGCCCACCGAGTGCGGCGGCAGGAGAACCCATAGCACCGCGCCGGACAGCACGATCTCCACGAAGGCGATGACGAGCTGCCGCACCAGCAGCCCGGCAGACGGAAGCGGCAGCGTCCAGCCCCACACGCGCATGGTGCGTTCGTGCCTGAGGGCCAGGACCACCGGAACACAGACCAGCACCAGCACGATCACGCCCAGAATTCGCAGGGGCGTCGGGGGAATGTGGATTTCGTGGGTCACGACGCCGGCGGCGAAGATAGCGCCGAGAGCGCCTGTCATCGCCACGCCGAGGCCGAACCCGGCGGTGATGAAGCCGATCACCTTGGCGATCTGCTCGGGCCCGAGGCCGAGCGGCGTATAGAAGCGGTAGCGCACGGCGCCACCCGACAATGGGCCGAAGCCGGCGGTGTTGCCGACGGCATAGGCGCAGAACGAGGTCAGCAGCACCTGGCCGTACGGAATGCGCTGACCGGCGAACTGCAGGCCCGAGACGTCGTAGAAGCTGAGCGCCAGGAAGCTTGCGACCGTGAAGAGGAGTGCCAGCGCCAGGTCGTGCCAGGTGACGCGCGAAACCGCCTTGATGACGTCGGCATAGCTCACGTCGCGGGCGAGACCGTGAATGGCAACGGCAATGAGAATCATCACCGCGAGCAGCAAGGCCGAGCCGGCGATCTGTCGGACACGCGCGTTCCGGGCGGCACCCACGAACCGCGATTTCAGCGTTGAGACGATGGAGGTCACACGGCCACCCGGGCTCGGATCTTGGATCGGTTCACAGGTGGAGCGCTCGGTCTCACTTGGGGCGATCTCGACAGCTGGTCATCGCGTCGCTGAATGGCGTGACACGAGCAACGCAGCCCGGGTCATTTGGGAAAATGCATACGCTGTCGCACACCGCAACGGAAGAACAGTTGCTCAGGATTTGGGCACCGGAGTGCGGCAGTGGAACAAATGCGGTGGTCGGCGCGGCTCCGACGGACCCTGCCCACCAACTGCCGGCAGAAATCGGGCGAGGGTCCCATGGTTCGCGGTTCGCACGCCGCCGACGCGTGTTGCAGCCACACCTCCAACAGGGCTGCGGGCGTTGCTGGAGCGGTCCACCCGGAACGCGTCGAAACCCGCTTGACCTGTCCCTTGGGGTTGGCCCGATAAAGGGCCGAGGACAGTCGGCAACGAGGTGACCCATGAGTCCGTCGGCCCAGTCCCTGACAGCCGCAGAGGCGGCAACGCGGCTTGGTGTCTCCGCCAAGGCCCTGCGGCTCTATGAGGAGCGAGGACTGATCTCACCCTTGCGCACCGCGGCGGGGTGGCGCGTCTACGGACCGGATCAGATGGACCGGGCCGCGGAGGTGGTGGAGCTGCGCGCGCTTGGCTTCAGCCTGTCGGAAGTCGCTCGCTTGCTCCGCGAGGAGACGGGCCAGGTGGAGCGGGCGCTCGCGGCCCAGGAGGCGGTTCTGGCAGGGCGCGTCGATCAGCTGAAGGGCACGATAGAGCGCGTGCGCCGGAGGCGCCGGGACGTCGCGCACAGTGTCGCACCGCGCGCCTCGGATGCGACGCGGCCTGGGGGATCACCGCTCGGAAGCACCATCACCTTTGCGCTTCCCTGGCCGTGGGACGGCGAACGTTTCCATCTGGCGCGTATCGCGGCGCTTACCTACATCGTCGGACCGCTGGGGTCGGGGAAGACGCGGCTCGCCAGGTGCATTGCCCAGGCGATACCTGGTGCGGCCTTTCTCGGCATCGACCGGGCACCCGATGACCCAGCGGCCATGCGCGCTCGAACCGGCGCCGCCGCCGCGCGGGCCTCGCGCGCGGAGCGTGTGCTGGCAGGGCTCTTGGAGGAGGGTGCCACGCCGACCTCCAGCCTCTCCTGCCTGATCGACCTCATGACGGACCCCGGCCCAACCGCCTTCGTCATCGACATGATCGAACACGGTCTCGATACGGTGACCCAGCAAGCCTTGATCGCCCATCTTCGTCAGTCTGAAGACGATGCCAGACCGATCTTCATGATGACGCGCTCCAGTGCGATTCTGGACGTGGCGGCCGTCCGCACCGAGGAAGCAATCATCTTCTGCCCGGCGAACCATGCCCCGCCGACGCTGGTGCAACCCTTTCCGGGCGCTCCCGGTTATGAGGCGCTGACGAGCTGCCTCGCCACGCCGGACGTGCGGGCTCGCACGGAAGGGGTGGTCGCGTGGCGCCCGACGGCCGCGCATGCTGGCCACACCTAGCGGGGACGTCCTTTCCGGACGGCGTCTCCCGACGCGCCGCAACAGGAGTCTCTCCCGGGGGTCAGGCCAGATCTGCCTCGGGGCTGGTGGTTCGATCCCCCGTGTTGGCGAGCACGATGCAATCCCTGCCGCAGGACTTCGCCTCGTACATTGCGCGGTCTGCCGCGCCGAGAAGCGAATCGCGGGTGGTTCCGTCTTCGGGGAAGGTGGCAATGCCGACACTGACGCTCACGCATCGGCCGTCCCACGCAAGCTTGCGGATGCTGGTGGCCTGCCCCATCGAGGTGGCCGGGGCGTAGAGTTAGAGTCCGGCGGTTAGGGCCGGCGGATGTGCCGACACGGCGCCAGGGTAAGGTGACCAT
>NZ_JBRJGW010000019.1:0-127738 GCF_053628695.1 Amorphus sp. MBR-141 | reverse complement strand
GCTAAATCCGAAATCCCCATAGCCCATCGCCTGGGGCCCGCGGGTTCCTTCCTCGGGGACTTTCGTACGCCTTTCGGCGCCCGAAACTCTTCACGGAAGCCGTCTGACCGGTTCTTGGGGCCGATATCGCGAAAGCGCACCTAGATGCCCGACGTTTGCTACGATCCGAAGCGGTTTCCTTCGGTCGGGCGGCCTTCTCGAGATCTTCGGTGCCTGTCAGTTCTCGGCAGGGGGGAGAAAATTGACTTCGTGTTCCGCAGCGATGCGCACGACCTCGGCCGGATCGGTGAGGTTGTGGATGCGCTCGAAAAGCCCCCTCAGGTCGCGCGTAGGGGCGACCCAGAACAGGCTCGTCGCGTCTTCTCCGGACCGGTTGAAGATCCCATGCGGCAGCCCCATCGGCATGCGGACGAGATCTCCGGGCCCCGCCGTGAATTCCTTTCCGTTCAACCACAGATCGTAGCGTCCGGTCAGGACGTAGATAAATTCGTCCTGAGTCGGATGAACATGGGGGGGAACGAAGGTGCCGGTCGGAAACAGTGCATGCCAGGCGAGCGACGCCTCTGAATGCTGCTTCAGCGTATAGGTCTGGCCAAGGATCGACCAGACGACGTCGTCGATCCCCTCGCCGACCGGGGTAACGCCTGGAGACATGATGGTCATGATGGCCTCTGCTGGTTGGGCGCGATGTCGAGAGAAGCGGGAGACGCTCAGCCGAGAAAGGCGGCGATGTGGTCAACAGCCTTCGGCGTCTCGTCGAACAGGAGATGCCCCGCGTCGGGAAGGACTTCTAGCCGGGCATCCGGCAGCAGGCCGCTCCAGGTCTCCCCATGCGCGGCCGGACGGATTCGGTCCTCCTGGCCCCATAGCAACAGGACCGGGACGGAGATGCGGTGCAGCCGGCGGGCAAGCTTGCGGTTGCCGGATGGGGTGTCCCAGACGACCCGGGCCAGCGCCATCCGTTCGCGATAGTTGAGCGTGAGGAAATCGACGTCGTGCTGGCTCGGCAGCTTGGCGGAGAGAACCGACGGATCATGGGCTAGATAGGCGGGCAGCTGAGCCGCCGGAATGGTCATCACATCCGTCGCGGGCGGATCGAAGATCGGCAGGCCGGACGGGGCGACCAGCACGATCCTGCGGAACAGTTGCGGATGAAAGGTCGCCAGCTCGGCCGCGATCCAGCCGCCGAAGGAGAAGCCGACCAGATCGATGTCGGCAAGGCCCATTGTCTGGAAGAGCTCAAGGTAATGGAGCACGTAGTCGTGGATGTCGTCGATGTCGCGATCATCGTCGGATTCGCCGAAACCCGGGTGGTAGGGAACAATGACCCGGTGGCCTGCTGTCAGCGCGTCGAGGAAATCGAACCCGGTGAAGGTTCCCGAGCCGTGCAGAAACACCAGAGGCTGCCCCGACCCGGCCTCGTAGACCACCGTTCGCACACCGCTGATCGTATATTCGGACCGCTCGAAGCCCTTGGGAAGCGTCACAATCGGCAGATTTTCGCTCATTACTCGCCTCTCTCTTTGACCCCGTTTGTCGGCGGCGGGGACGCGAAGGTCACCTATCGAAAGATAGCCGGAGATCGGGCGCCGGATTGGCGGTGACACACGGCACGAGCGCCGGTACGGCCGATGCGGCTCGAAAGTGTGGATGCTGTTCAGACGGCGCCGGAAGCGTGTCCCTTCAGGCGTCCGATCGGACGGGAGGGACCTCCGGGGCGGGACACGGCCGGGCCTGGAGGACCGAACCGGTCCTCCAGGCCCGGGGTTGTCGGCCACTCAGTTCGCGGTCGCAGCCTTCTCGGCCTTCACCGCATCGACCTGGGAAATATAGAATTCAAGGGCCGCCTCCGCATCGAGGCCCTTTGCGGAGGCCCGATCCAGCCAATCCTGTCGCAGCGGATCGAGCTTGGCGTGCAGTTCGTCCAGAAACGCGCCCTCGGCGGTGACGGTCTCGACGTTTGCGGCTTCCAGCTCCTTGATGGCAGCGGCGTCGGATGCATCCCAGACGGCACCGGCGCGCCGGGACAGATACTCGCCCGAGATGCCCATGATCGCTTCCTGATCTTCTGGAGTGATGCTGTCCCACTTCGCCTGGTTCATCATGATCACGAAGCTCGTCGTGTAGAAGCCGCCGGGGACGGCGAGCTCGTACTTGGTGAGCGGGATCAGGTTGAAGCCGGCCATCGATTCCGCCGGAAAGGCGGTCCCGTCGACCACGCCGTGGGACATCACCTCATAGGATTTCGTCGGCGGCGCCGCGACCGGAGAGGCGCCGACGAGCTCCAGAACCGCGGTCTGGATCGCGGCCGACGACCGCATCTTGAGCCCGTCGAAATCGGCGAGGCTGGTCAGCTTCCGGTCCGTCGTGAACATCTGGCCCGGCCCATGCACCATCAGGCCAAGGACCTTCACACCCTGGTGTTCGTTGAACTTGGCCAGCATCTCCTCGTGGGTCCGCCACAGGGCGACCGACGACACCTCGGCGCTGAAGGTGGAGAACGGCAACTGGGACAGGCCGCTCAACACGAAGCGGTTGGGCAGGAAGTCGTGCGTGATGAAGCTCACGTCGACCACGCCCTTGCTAACGAGATCGAAGTAGGCGGGAGGCGCTCCCAGCGGCGCGCCGAGCATTTCGGTCTTCACGCGTCCTTCGGTGACACGTTCGACGTCCTCGGCCCACTTCCCGAAGATCTCAGTCGTCACCGGGTGCAGCGGCGGTGCCCAGCTCGACACACGCAAGGTGGTCTGCGCATCGGCATTCGCCGTCAGTCCAAAACACATCCCGAGCAGTGGGAGCCCCACCGCCAGCGCCTTTACTGCAAGCTTCATTTGCATTCCCCCTCTTGTAGCTAACCTATTTCATGGTGGCTGGAAGCAGCATCACCGTCGCTGGGACCGTGATAAAAAGTATTATTCTTATGATGTCGAATACGTAGAACGGTATAAGACCACGGCAGATCGTCCAAACATCGACATCTTTGAGAACGCTGCGCAATACGAAGATATTCATGCCAACCGGAGGCGTGATCAGGCTGACTTCGGTGAGCACGACAATGAAGATGCCGAACCACACGGGATCGATTCCGGCGGCCTGCGTAAGCGGAAAAACGATGGGAATTGTCAGGATAATCAGCGACATGCTTTCGAGAAACATGCCGAGGATCAGATAACCGACAACCAACAACAGTATGAGATGGATCCTGCTCAGTTCCAGGCCGGTCACGACGAAGCTGAGCCAAGAGGAAAAGCCCGCGATGTTGAGAAAGGCAGTGTAGACGAGCGCACCAATCAACACGAAGAACAACATGGCCGTAATGCCGGCAGCCTCGCGGAGCGTTTCCACGAGCATCTGCAGCGACAGTCCGTGGCGTCCGATCGCCAGGATCAGGGCACCAAAGGCCCCGATACCGGCGGATTCCGTCGGTGTGAAGACGCCGAGGTAGATGCCGCCGATGACGGTGACGAGCAGCGCCAGAAACAGGGCCACGCCGCGCAGCGCCGTGATCATGTTCTGGATCGAGGCGCCCTCGCTGCGCGGCGCCAGCGATGGCTTGATCCAGGTGGCGACGCCGATCGCCAGCACGTAGCCGACCAGCGTGATCAGACCGGGGATGATGCCTGCAATGAACAGCTGTCCAATGTCCGTCTCGGTCAGTAGGCCATAGACGATCATGACCACGCTGGGGGGGATCAGGATCCCGATGGTGCCGCCCGCAGCGATCGACCCGGCTGCGAGGCTGTCAGCATAGCCGTAGCGTTTCATCGGCGGCATGGCGACCTTGGCCATAGTCGCGGCGGTGGCCAGAGAACTGCCTGACATGGCGCTGAAGGCACCGCAGGCGACGATAGTCGCCATCGCCAGCCCACCCCGGAATCGGCCAAGCCACACATAAGCGACGGCGAACAGATCATCGGCAATGCCGGCCCGGGCGGCAAAGCTCCCCATCAGCACGAAGAGGGGTACCACCGACAGCTCGTAGGCCTGTCCGGCGTCGAGCGTCGTCTGCGCGAGCAGACCGATCGCAGGTGCCCAGCTGAGGATGTAGACGAGCCCGAGGAAGCCGACCAGGAGCATCGCGAATGCGATCGGCATTCCGACCAGCATCAGCACAATGAGCAGTCCGAAGGAAATGAAGGATGCCGTCACGAGTCGGATCCGACTTCCGTCGACCTGAGCAGAGCGACGACCGCCGCTGCCTGGCCAATCACCGCAACCGCACACGCGATGGCGATGTAGTAGGCGAATGGACCTATCGGGATCCGAAGATAGGTGGTCGAGTCGCCAATCGCCCAGACCTCACCGGCACGGTTCCACATCACCACGGAGAGGAAGGCCAGCATGACCGCGACCGCAACGCCGCAAATTGCCATCGGCCATTTCCGCCTCGCCTCCGGCAACATGTTGAGAATGACGTCGACGGTGATGTGAGATCCTGCCCGGGACACTGCCGGCAATGCAGAGAAGATCACGAGCACCATCAGCAGCTGGGTCAGCTCGAAGGATCCGGGTAGCGGTGCATTGAAAACATACCTGCCGACCACATCGACGACAGTCACGCCCATGATCGTGAAAATGACCAATGCGGAGACGAGCTCCAAGGCAGTTAGGACCTTTGCGATCAACAAGCAGCTCCTTCTGTCCATTGACCTGCATGAAAGGGGATAGGCAGTCGAAGCAGTCCCCAGCAAATTCGGCGCCATCCGTCCCGTCACCTATCGAAAGATAGGAGGCTCCGCTCCGATCGCCCCGGATCGCAGCGGCCCGAGCGCGCTCTCTATCTTTCGATAGGTGACGGGTGCGACCGATGCTCTGACGGTTCGAGGATCGACTCTTGCGCGGTCCACGAGGCCGCTCCGCATCAACGAAGACCAGGAGATGAGCCGTGGCGATCTTGCCGGAGACCGAGTTCTACGCTTGGCACTTCATGCCCTATGCCGCCTTGCCCGAGGATATCGAAGACCGGGACTCGCTTTGGGTGGACCTGCCCAACACGTTGTTCGACCCGGAGGTCGGGCATTCCTTCTACACGCGCTATCTCTCCGAGCTGGTCCTTGCCGAGAAGCTGGGCTTCGACGGGCTGTGCGTGAACGAGCACCATGGGACCGCTTACAGCCTGATGCCGGTTCCCTCGCTGATCGCGGCGGCGCTGATTCCGCAGACAACGCGTGCCAAGATCTGCGTTATGGGAACGCCGCCGGCCATCGAGCAGCCTCATCGCTTGGCGGAGACCTATGCAATGCTCGACGTGATGTCGGGCGGCCGGCTCGAGATCGCGATGCCGCTCGGCACGCCGATGGAATACTGGCTCAATCCAGTCAATCCGGTGACCGCCCGCGAGCGTCAGGCTGAGGCGATCGACATCATGCTGAAGGCCTGGTCCAAAGACTCACCACACCGCTACGAAGGGCGCTTCTTCAACTACCGCTACCTTAACGTCTGGCCGCGGCCCTATCAGCAGCCGCATCCGAAAATCTACTTCGTCGGTTCCGGCAGTCCCGAGACCATCGAACTCGCCGCGAAGTACGGCTTCGGCTACTCCTCGACGTTCAGCCCGATCGCGACCCAGCTTGCGGCCCAGCAGCGGCTGCGGGAACTTTCCGCGGAATATGGTCACACCGTCCGGCCCGATCAGGTCCCGATGACGGTGCAGGTCATGGTCGCGGATACCGACGAAGAAGCGGAGCGCGACATGGAACCACACGCGCGCTTCTTCTTCGACGTCCTGCTCCGAGCCGGACGTTTCTCCGACGTGCCAGGCTACCTGTCGATCGATCAGTTTCGCAAGCGCAACGGCCACGTGCTTCCGCCCAGCCACGGCAAGTTCGACTGGGACAGTGTCCGCACCACGCATCGCATCGTCGCCGGATCGCCGAACACTGTGGCTGATGCCGTGGAGAAGTGGGCCCAGGATGCACAGACCACCCGGGTCATCTTCCAGATTCATCTGGGCGACATGCCGCACTGGAAAGTGGTCCGGACATTGACGTACCTGGCCGAGAAGGTCATCCCGGAGCTCAGGGCGCGCCGGGACGGGTCGGCCGTCTCCGCGCCGAAGGCCGCTCTGGCGTCGTAGGGCACTCGGCCGGCATGGTGCTTCCCGACACATCCTGGTGGGCGGGCCGCGAGACGATCAGTTCTGGTCTCGCGGCCGGACCGGCGACACGCTAGACTTCGGGCGAATGTCGGCGTTGGAAAACCTGAACCCCACCCATCTCGTCCCACCCCGTGCGCACCGGACCCTGCTGGTGCGGTCGCGCTTGGCACGTCGGCTGGCTCGAAGCGGAGGCAGCCGGCTGATCTGGGTCTGCGCGCCGGCCGGTTATGGCAAGACCAGCCTGCTTCTGCAGTGGTACGCCACCCTGACCGAGGACGGAGAGTCCGCTGCGTGGCTCCGCTTGCCGGACCGGAAGCTCGGACCGGAAGACTTCCTGCGCTCCATCACCGCTTCGCTGGAGCAGGCGAAGCTCGCTGTCCCCGACACCAGACCGCCCAAGATCGCAACGATTGCCGATCTGCTGACGTCGCTCGGTCGTCCCATGACTTTCTTCTTCGATGATTTCGATATCGAGGAGGCCAGGACCGGACAGCTCTTTGCGGAGCTAATTGAAAGCCTGCCGCCGCGCTGCCGCTTCGTGGTGGCTTCCCGCTGGAAGCGGGCAGTTCCGCTGGCCCGCCTGCGTGCGTGGGGCGATTTCGACGAGATCGGCGTGTCAGATCTCGCTTTAGACGCCGAGGAGGCGGAGGCCTTCCTGCGCCAGGCCACGGGAAGTGCAGTGGATGCGACGGAGGCGCGCCTTCTGAACGAGCGGCTGCGCGGATGGGCAACCGGGCTGCAGCTCGCCGTGGCTGGGCACACGTCCGGTAACCTTGCCGACATCGCGATTACCGGAAGCCGCGGTTACATCCGCGACTATTTTCAGGAAGAGCTTCTGCAGGCTGTGACCGAGCCCCTGCGCGGGTTCATGCGGGACATCTCCCTCTTCCCGGTCCTCTCCACCGAGCTGTGCGACATCGCCACCGAACGCACGGACAGCAGGGACCGGCTCGCGGACCTGGCGGAAGTTGGCTGCTTCCTCACCATCGTCGATGCGAACCGCGACTTGTACGCGTTTCACCCTTTGTTTCGGGAGTTCCTGGTCGACGCATTGACCCAGGCGGATCCGGAGCACGCACTCGCAGTCGCCCGCAGGGGCGGAGCTCATCTTGAGAAGGCCGGCCACATTGCCGAGGCGCTAGAAGCGGCGATCACGACCCAGGACTGGCTCCGCGCCGCCGAGATTCTCAACCGGGCCTGTCCGGACCTGACCTACCACGGCCGCGTTCACCAAGTCGCCGGCCTCCTCCACAAGCTGCCGTGGTCGAGCATTCAGCAGTCACCCCGTGTTCTGTTGACGATGGCGTGGGCAATGTCGACGCAGCACCAGTTCGCCGCCGCCCAGGATCTGCTCAGGCTCGCTTCGGACTATCTCGCCACCCGCCGCGATGAGACAGAGGAAGTCGACCGGGAGCGCATCGGCTACCTCCTGGACCACGGTGCGATGATGATCGCGCAGTTCACTGACGACCAAGCGGAAGCGGAACGCAAGTGCCAGCAGCTTCTGTCCCGGTCAGTAGACATCGACCCCTATGTCGTTGGGAGTGTGGAAAGTTCGCTGCTTTATGCTCAGCGCGAGCAGTTCAATCTCAGGAACCTGCCAAGGCTGAGCACGGTCGCCCGAGAGCGCTTTCGCGAGGCCGGGACCGAATTCGGTGTCGTGTGGCATCAGTCGATTGTCGGGCCGACTTTATGCATGGCCGGGGACACTGTGGGAGCGCTGGCGGCATTGCGGGAGAGCTTCGCCTCCGCGCGCACGTTTGCGAAGAACGACGAGTGGCTTCCCGCAGGCCCTGCCTGCCTGCTTGCCGAGGTCCATTTCGAGCGCAACGAGCTGCAGGAGGCGAGGGAGCTCATGGAAGAGTTCCGCCCTCGTCTCAAGCATGGCTTCGTCGACCACATGATTGCGGGTCACGTGACATGGGCGCGCTTGCTTGCGGCACAGGGCCAACTTGACGAAGCGTTTGACCACCTCGCCCAGACTGTCTCCTTCGCCCGCAACCGAGGTATTCGGCGGCTGCGGGACGTGGCGGTTGGAGAGTGGATTAAGGCGCTGCTCGCTCGAGGACGGGTGGGCGAGGCTTTGCAGATCGCACGAACCGAGGGCCTCGACCTGGATCCGCAACTCCTTGCCCCGGTCACCGGCGTGACGACTGCTGTGGAGGCAAGGGCGATTACCTGGGCCAGGATCGCCAAGGCGACGGGCAGGAACGGCGACGCCATGCAACTGGCCCGGCGCTGGGCCGCGCTGACGACCGAACGGGGCGCGGTCCGTTCGGCGATCCGGTGGGACATCTTGATCGGCCAGCTCCTTTTCATGGACGGCGATGTTTCCGCGGCACGCCGGCGGCTGCGCAAGGCCGCGAGCAACGCCGCGCCAGGTCTCTTCCTGCGGGTCTTTCTCGACGAAGGCGAATCTGCGTTGCAGCTGCTCTCCGGCTCGGATCAGGATCACGCACCCGCCACGACAACCGATTATTTCATTCGCCGGATCCTCGATCTGTCGGGCAGGAGCGCGACGCCGAAACGCTCGCTTCCCGAAACCGAGGAAACGCCGGCGATCACACCTCTCACGCCGCGCGAGATCGATGTCGCCGCTTGGGTTGGCGCCGGGCTGAGCAATCGTGAAATCGGCGACCGGCTCGCCATGACCGAGGGGTCGGTCAAGTGGCATCTCCAGCAGATCTACGACAAGATCGGCGTGCGCCGGCGGGCAAGTGCGATCCAGCGGCTGCGTGAGCTCGGCCTGCTGCCATGATCCGGTCGCGCGCCACAGGGGCATGTCTATCTTTGGATAGGTGATCGACCTGCAGTTCTCGTGGCTTCCTGTCGAATGAAAGTTTCGATCAGGAGGTACCATGCCGGTTTCGACAACTCTCGCGCGCATCTCGGCAGATAGGGGTGACCGTCATGCGATGCTGCCCGCAGACACCGATCTGTTCCGTCAAATTTCGCGGTGCTGGGCGTCGGGTGTCGCTGTGGTCACCACCCGCAGTCCACGCGGGCCGGGCGCCGGCCTCACGATGACTGCGGTCAGCTCGCTTTCAATCAACCCCATGCAGTACTTGATCTGCCTCGACCATGGCTCCAAGACCGGTGAGGCGATCAAGTCCGAGGGTGTGTTCTGCATCAACATCCTCGGGTCGGATCAGCGAAGCCAGTCGGATCTGTTTGCGAGCAAGTCGGACAAGAAGCTCGATCAGGTCGACTATGTGGTTGCCGAGAATGGCGTTCCGATCCTCTGCGATACGCTGGCGAGCATCATGTGCGAGGTGGCTTCGATCCACGTCGAAGGCGACCATGACATCGTGGTTGGGCGCTTTGTCACCGGACGCTGCCAGCCGGCGGCCCCGCTCGTGCACTTCGATCGCGGATATTACCAAGTAAGGGCAATGTGAGACGACTTTATATGCTTGTGTTCTGGTCGATAGTCTGGCCGACTTTCGCGAGATCGTAGACGGCACTGTTCAAGATCACTATAGGCGCAACTGCGACGTTGTGCGGGCTTGGCAGCAACGTCTGCTTTTGAAGCCAGCCCGAATGGCGGAGTTGGGCGCAGAACGGCCCTGCCATCAGCCGCCGCCGAGTCTCGGCATCAGCGGCTCCGATAACAATCCGCCTGCGGACGTATCCACCCAGCTCGAACGCCAGTGGCGAGTGATCCGGAGCGGGCCTCAGATCACCACCGGATTGCGGCCCCGACTGGATGAGGCACGTCAGTTCGCTCACACTGCTGCGGGCGCACCGGGGATCTGCGCGTGCTGAATACCCCACAGGACGATCGGGGCCGGCCGGCCCCGCAACGTGTGCGGGCCGAGCTTCGCGAAGCGCGCCGCGAGGGCGGCGCTTCCTTCGGCGTGGAGCTCGGCGACGACCGGGGCGGTGAGGAGCAGCGGAGAGCCGAGGTCGCGGCAGCAAGCCTCGACCCGGCTCGCCACATTGACGGTGTCTCCGACCACGGTCAGCTCGAGCCTTCCCTCTCCGCCAATGTCCCCCTGGACGACGGTGCCGTGGTGGATGCCGATGGCGACACGAACCGGCTGCTCCCCGGTTTTTACGCGCCGCCGGTTCCAGGAATTTATGTCCTCCAGAATGCCCAGTCCGCACAGCACCGCGTCGGTGACGTCGTGCGGCCCCGCCATGGGCAGGCCGAAAACTGCGATCAATCCGTCGCCGAGGAACTTGTCGATCATGCCGTTGTTCGCGAAAATGCGACGGCCGAAGACGCTCTGCAGGTTGCGCAACAGCGCGATCACCTCTTCGGGCGAGCGGTCGGACGCATAGGCCGTAAAGCCCACCATATCTGCGAAGAGTATGGCGGCGGGGCTGTTCCTGATGATAGCGAGAGGAGTATTCGCCTCAGCCAGCTCGTCGACGAGTTGCGGAGGGAAAAACCGTGCGAGGTTCGCCCGCTGCCGCTCGATCGAAGCCAGCCGCTCGCCGGCGGAAAGGTTTCGCAGGCTGAGAAAGGTCGTTATCCCGATTGCGGCCAGACTCATGCTGGCTCTCAGGACTGCCGTGTCCGGAAACATCAGGCGATGGACCAGGAGCCAGCTCAGGACGGTGAGAGCAACACACCCGACAGCAGCCAAGACGACCCACGCCGGCTTGCGCGATAGCGCGACCGTCAACACGACCACCACGTAGAGGACTGCGACGGCAAACTCGAGACGGATGAAGGTGTCGATCATGAAGATCGCGGCCGTGGCGCAGGCTGCCGGTAACAGCAGGAATGCTCGGCTGTGCCGCCAGAGCTTCGACCTGACCCCTTCGCCACCCGGTTTCGGTCGCAGGCGAGGCTCCAGCCACTTCGGTGGCTTCAGGCGTTTCGCCGGCATCTCTGCCGTGTCGCCCGCGTGCATCGGGAAGCGATCTGGCCCGTCGGTACAACACATGCGTCAGTCGGCCTCTTCCGGATAAGGCGACGGGGGAAACGGAGCCGGGCCCGGTAGAACGACCCCGTCGGCAAGCCCGAGGTCATCGGGGGCGGGGCGCGGCCGCCGTTTCGCCAGGCTCGCGGTTCCTGCTTCCCGGATATGTCCGCCTCCCAAGCCTTCCGAGTTACCGGGCGAGGGCCTTGCCAGACCCCGGCTGCCGCCGGAGACCAACACGATGCTTTTCGCCTCATGTCGTAGTCCCTCCGTTGGCCCGCGATTCAGGCCAGGTCGACGGTCGCGTCGATGTTGCCGCGCATCGCTTTCGAGTACGGGCAAACGCCCTGTGCCCGGTCGGCGATCTCGCGTGCCATATCGGGCTCGAGGCCGGGCAGGCTCACCTTGAGCCGCGCGCGCAAGACGAAGCCACCGCCTGCTGTGCCCAGATCCACTTCGGCATCGACGGAGACATCCGGCGGAAGGATGATCTTCCTGGCCGCGGCCACCTGCGACATCGCGCCGATGAAGCACGCGGACCATCCGGCCGCGAGCAGCTGCTCGGGATTTGTGCCGTTTTCGGGCCCGCCGGGCAGGGACAGCTTGAGGTCCAGGCGGCCGTCGGCGCTGCGCGCCACGCCGTCGCGGCCGCCGGTGACATGGATACGAGCGGTATAGAGGACGTTGTCGAGGCCGGTCATCGTCAGTTCCTTGCGGATGAGGTCGAGGCAACAGGGCTCGAACGGGTTATTCCCAGAAGCGCGGATGCGGGGAGCTGGCCGCAGGCAGCGGCGCGAGTACGCGGTACGTCGCGCTGATGGTCTCCGCGTCGGGATCGAGTGTGGCGAGGCGCGCCTGCCGGTCCAGGCGCTCCAGCACCGTGCGCCGGGCGAGGTCGATCAGCCATTTTCCCAGGCGTGCGCGCGCGTCGTGGCTGCCCGCCTCGGCTCGAATGTGTTCGACTGTCTCGCGGACGACGACTTCGAGGTCGTCGCGTTCGATGCTCAGCCGCCGCACGAAGAGGATCATCAGGAGCGGCATCAGCGCGCCCATCATCTCTTGCGCAGCCGGGCTGGCGTCGTCGCTCCCGTCGATCAGCCACGCGAGCACCTCTTCCTCCGAGAAGATGCGCTCCGTTTCGCCGCGTTCCCGCAAACGCTGCATCTTGGACATCCCTGCCTCCTGTTCTCCGGTCAGTCGCTGCCCGAGAGGGGCCTTCGTCGATTGCGACGTACGGGATCATCCGGAAGGTGGGCCGCGACTGCGAGTTATGCCGTGTGAGAAGCTGCCGGTTGTCGTGAGCCGCGCGCAGCGCCGCGACGGCGGGGCCGACGATCGCCTCGTCAGGGCTTGGCGTGAGCGCGGCCGCCGACCTCGCGAACCAGATCGACCAGCGCCTTCAGCCCCGCCGGCACGTGCCGGCGGCCGGGGTAGTAGAGGCAAAGGCCGGGGACCGACAGCGCCCACCGCGGCAGGACCTCCACAAGCGTACCGGACGCCAGATCATCGCCGAGGTGGAAGTCGGCGACGTAGGCAAGACCGGCGCCGGCGCGCGCAGCCTCCAGCATCACCGTGGGGTCGTCGAGCATCAACTTGCCGGGGACGTCGATGGAGACGATGTCCCCGGCCCGGGCAAACTCCCACGGATACCTTGCCCCGCTGGGCATGCGCGTGCGGATGCACTCGTGCTGCAGAAGGTCGCCCGGCGCCTCGGGCGTGCCGTTCGCGGAGAGGTAGCCCGGAGACCCGACCACAACGAAGCGCACCGGCGGACCGATCCGGACAGAAACCATGTCGCGCGGGACAGCGCTCGCCAGACGGACGCCTGCGTCCGCCCCTTCCGAGACAATGTCGATCAGGCGCGGTTCTGTCGCGATCAGCACCTCCATCTCCGGATAGCGCCGGAGGTATTCGGCGACGATCGGGGCCATGATGGCCCGCGCGGCGCTGACCGAGCTGTTGATCCGCAGTGTTCCCTTCGGCTTCTCGCTGCGTGTGGCGGCGATCTCCATCGCCGAGCGGATCTGGAAGAAGGCGGGCGCCACGCGGTCCACGAAGTGTTCGCCGGCCTCGGTGAGGGCGACACTGCGGGTCGTCCGGTTGAACAGCCGCACCCCCAACCGTTCCTCCAGGCCGGCGATGGCGTTGCTTAGCGCCGATGTCGATATGTCCAGTTCGCCCGCCGCCGCGCGGAAGTTGAGGTGCCGGGCCACGGCCAGCACCGCCTCGAGTTCGACAAGGCCCGATCTGTGCATTGTCCTGATTATCCGGATGTCACGTCGCTATTCGTCCCGATTATCAGCGTGACAGCTTCGCCCCATCTACTCCAGAGCTTTCGACGCCGCTTAGGAGAACGGTATGCGCCTTGCTGACACAATCTATATCGACGGCGCGTTCGCGCCGGCGACGGGCAACGAGGTCCTCGACATCATCAATCCGGCGACGGAGGAGAAGATCGGCGAGCACCGCATGGCAAGCCGCGACGACGCCCGAAGGGCCGTCGCAGCGGCGAAACGGGCGCAGCCGCTGTTGGCCGAGATGGATGCGTCCGGGCGCATCTGCCTGCTGCGGAGCCTGCAGGCGGCGGTGCTCGCCCGGTCGGACGATATCCGCGACGTTACGATCGAGGAGTATGGCGGGCCGCTCAGCCGTGCGAAATGGATCAGCCAGTATTCCTCGGACTGCTTCGGCCTTGCTGCGCAGGCTCTGGACGGCTTCGCCTTCGAGCGACATGTCGGCATATCCTCGGTGCGGATGGAACCTGTGGGCGTCTCGACGCTGATCGCGCCGTGGAACGCGGCAGCCGGCACGATCTGCAGCAAGCTTGCCTCCGCGCTCGCCGCGGGTTGTGCCTCGGTGATCAAGCCGAGCGAACTCAGCGGCCTGCAGAACCGGGTGGTGGCCGAGGCCCTGCACGCGGCGGGCCTTCCGCCAGGGGTCTTCAACATGGTCACGGGACGCGGAAACGATGTCGGCCACGAGCTCACCACGAATCCAGACGTCCGGCGGGTGTCGTTCACGGGCTCGACGTCCACCGGCAAGATCATCGCGAAGGCCGGCATAGACACGATGAAGCGCGTGACCCTGGCGATGTCGGGGAAGTCGCCGGCGATCCTGCTGGAAGACGCCGATTTCCCGCAGGCTGTTTCGATGGCGCTGAACGCCGGGTTCCAGAACAACGGGCAGGCCTGCATCGCGGGCACCCGGATCCTCGTCCCCCGGGCACGGCTGGCGGAAGCGAACGAGACGATCCGGGACGCGGTGGCGGAGCTGCGCGTGGGCGATCCCGCGGATACCAGGACCACGATCGGCCCCGTCGCCAGCGCTGCCCAGTACGAGCGCATCCAACGATACATCGCGGCCGGCTTGGCTCAGGGTGCGACGCTGCTGACCGGAGGTCCCGGCAAACCCGAGGGGCTTAGCGTCGGCTTCTTTGTCAGGCCCACCGTCTTCACCGACGTCAGGAACGACATGGACATTGCCCGCGATGAGATCTTCGGGCCCGTGCTCGCCATCATCCCCTACGAGGGAGAGGACGACGCCGTCCGCATCGCAAACGACTCCCGGTATGGCCTGGAGGCCTATGTCTATTCGGCCAGCATCCCACGCGCGACGGACATCGCCAGCCGCCTCCAGGCCGGCACGGTGATGATCAACCGCACCGCGCCGGATCTCCTGGCGCCCTTCGGCGGTGTGAGGCAGTCCGGCATCGGCCGTGAGTTCGGCGTCTTCGGTATCGAGAGCTTCCTTGAGGCCAAGACGATCACACCCGCCTGATCGGCGCCGCCCCGGGAGCTCATTGCAACGATGATTGAGGCCATCGGGCAGGCAACGTGTGTAAGATATTGCCACCGCCAATCCCTGCCCAACTCCGAAGGGATCGAGATGTCCCAACTCGAAAACCTCTCAGACACCGGCGATGTACAATTCGACTTCGGCCCTTTCCGCCTTGTGCCGCATTCTCGTCTGCTCATGAGAGGCGGGAAACCTGTCGATCTCGGCGGACGATCGTTCGACCTTCTCTGTGCCCTGGTCCGGCAGCCAGGATCCGTCATCGCCAAACGCGACCTGATGGCCTGGGTGTGGTCGGACACCATCGTCGAGGAGGGAAGCCTTCGCTTCCACATGGCCAACCTCCGCCGGACGCTGGGGGACGGGGCGGGTGGAGCGCGATACATCGCGACGCAGGTGGGCGTCGGCTACGCCTTCGTCGCGGACGTGACCCGCACGGTCGCCGGGGAGACTGTCGCCGAGGACCCGGGCTTGCGTCCCGATGCGGTACCCACCGACGCCGCGCTGGGTCGGCTGCCGCCCAGAATCCGGGTCATCGGAAGGGAGAACGAGCTTCTGGTGATCCTCTCGGCAACCGAAGGCCCCAGCTTTCTCACCATCGTCGGACCCGGCGGAGTGGGCAAGACAACGCTTGCCGTGGAAGCCGCCTACCGCACCGCCGTGCAGACCGGCCACAAGCCCTGTTTCATCGACCTCGCCCAGATCGAGGATCCGGCGCTGGTGCCATCCGCGCTCGCCGCTGCGCTTGGCATCCGCGTGCACGGCGACGATCCTCTCGCCGTGCTCATCGCATCGCTGAGCGGACAGAGCCCGTGCATCGTGATCGACAATTGCGAGCACCTCGTGGAGGACGTCGCCGCGATTCTCGAGCGCATTCGTGCGGACGTGCCCGGGGTCCGCCTGCTGGCCACCAGCCGCGAACCTCTCAGGGCCCGCGACGAGGCGGTGCACTGGCTGGGACCGCTGGAGTTTCCGGACGACGCGGCGGCGCATTCGGCCGAGGAACTTCTCCGCTTCGCCGCCGTGCAGCTCTTCGTGGAGCGCGCCCGGGCCGCCAACATCGCCATGCAGCTGGACACCGACGACCTCCGTCTCATCGCCGACATGTGCCGTCGGCTCGAAGGCATGGCACTGCCGATCGAACTGGCGGCGGTCCGCTGCGCGACCCATGGCGTCCGCGACACCCACCGCCATCTGGGACAGCACCTGAGCCTCGGCTGGGCGGGGCGGCGGACTTCGTCGGAACGTCAGCAGACGCTGCGGGCGACGCTGGACTGGAGCCACGCGCTGCTGTCCGACGTCGAGGCGCTTGCGCTCGAGCGCCTGTCCGTCTTCGTCGGTCCGTTTTCGTATGCGGGCGCCATCTCCGTCATCGCTGAAGGTTCGATCGACGAACGGGTCGCCACCGGGGCGCTCGATGCTCTCGCCTCGAAGGGACTTGTTGCGATTTCCCGCGGCTCGGGCATGGCGCCGTTCCGTCTGCTCGAAATGACACGCACCTATGCCGGCGAAAAACTGCTCACGCGCGGCGCCGAGGAGGTCGAGACGACTGCCAGGCGGCACGCGTTGCACTGCGGCGAGATGCTTGTCGGGATACGGCAGACCAGCGCGGGCGGCATCGAGTTTGCGGAAGAATTGCCGATCCAACTGGGCAACATCCGGGCCGCGCTGGACTGGAGCTTCGGCCCGGCCGGGAATCCGGATATCGCCATCCCGCTTGCCAAGCACAGCGCCTGCCTGCTGATGCACCAGTCCCTGCTGGTAGAGGCACGGTCATGGTGCGAAAGGGCCCTCGGCGCGCTGGCAGGCGACTTCGTCGGCAGCGCCTACGAGATGGAGCTTCAGTCCATGCACGGGCTGGCGCTGATGTTCACCCGTGGCAACAGCCCGGCCGCGGAGGTGGCGCTGAAGCGCGCGCTGGACGTCGCCGCCGCGCTCGGGGAGTGCTGGCACGAGCTTCGCGTCCTCGGCATGCTGCAGATATTCCACGAGCGGACCGGCGACTTTCACAGCTCCCTCGCATGGTCCACCCGCGCCCTCGAGGTCGCGGAGGCGATCGACGCCCCGGAAGCGCGTGCCGTGGCAGCTTCACTGGCCGGCGTGTCCTACCACCTTCTCGGGGATCAGGCCCGGGCACGGCGTGAACTCGAGATCGCGCTGTCGCACAGCCAGCCCTTCACCTTCGTCAAGACGGTGCTTTACGGCTTCGATCACCGCAATCGCTCCGGAATTGCGCTGGCACGGGTGCTGTGGCTGCAGGGCGCGTCGGACGAAGCTCAGCGCTTGGCGCGCGAGGTCGAGGCCGAGGCCGCGGCGTTGAATCATCCGGTCACGCATTGCATCGCGTTGATGTGGACGATCACGGTACACATTTGGGCAGGCGACCTGAACTCGGCGATCGAGAGCCTGGGGAAGTTGCAAGCGCGGGCCGAGGTGAACGGCTTCGGTCCCCACCTGTCGGCGGTTCGCGGGCTTGGTGGCAGCTTGGCCATCCGCCAGGGCAAGCCTCGCGAGGCCGTTCGCCGCATCGAGGCGAGCCTCGCCGAACTGCACGCCGCCCGATACGAACTGCTGACGACCTCGCTGGAGATCTCGCTGATCGAGGGATTGCTCCTGACCGGCCGCGAGGCCGATGCGCTGGAGGCGGTGGAGCGGACTCTCGCGAGATGCCGGTGCGACGGCGACGGCTTCGCGCTTCCCGAACTCCTGCGCATCAAGGCGAACATTCTGAGAAAACTCCACCCGAAAGACCCGACAGCCGAAGCGACCTGTCTGGAAGGTATGGACTGCGCCCGGCGGCAATCGGCACGGGCCTGGGAGCTGCGGCTCATCCTTGACCTTTCGCGGTTCTTGCTGGAAGACGGGCGGCAGACGGAGGCCGCGACGCTGCTGCGGCCCTTCCGAAGGGATGTGAGAGAGGGAGCTGATTCCGCCGATGTAGGGGACCTTGAGTTTCTCTGGCTTCTCGCCGGAGGCGATGCCGATCCCGGCGGGTCCGCCGCAATCTGAGCGCCTGCTTCGGCGCCCCCTCATCGACTGCAGATCATGCCCTCCATCACCCTGTCCGGGCTCGCCTATGCGACCCCCGAGAATCGTACACTTTTCGCTGGCCTCGACCTCGTGTTCAACCGCGAGCGTGCCGGCCTCGTTGGTCGCAACGGCGTGGGAAAGTCCACATTGCTGCGGCTCATCGCGGGCGAGGCAACACCATCGGCCGGCAGCCTCACCGTCGAAGGCACCCTCGGCGTGATGCGACAGATGGCCACGATTTCGGCGAACGAGACGGTGGCCGATCTGTTCGGTGCGCGCGACGCGCTGGCCGTGCTGCGGCGGGCCGAAGCGGGCGAAGCCACCGTCGACGATCTGTCCTCGGCCGATTGGACCCTGGAAGAGCGCATCGCCGGTGCGCTGGGGCGCGTTGGGCTGAATGCCGGCCCGGCCACGCCGCTGACCGCGCTCTCAGGCGGGCAGCGGACGCGCGCCAGCCTCGCCGCGGCGCTCTTCGACGAACCGGATTTCCTGATCCTCGACGAACCGACCAACAACCTCGACCGCGAGGGACGCGAGGCGGTCATCGGGCTGCTCTCGACCTGGCGCGCCGGTGCGGTCATCGTCAGCCACGACCGGGAGCTGCTGGAAAACGCCGATGCGATCGTGGAACTGACGAAGCTCGGCGCCACCCGCTTCGGCGGAGGCTGGAGCGCCTATAGCGACCGCAAGGCGGTCGAGCTTGCTGCGGCCGAGCAGGACGCCGCCCATGCCGAGAAGGCCGTGACAGAGGCGAAGCAAAGGACCCGGCTCGCCGCGGAACGTAGCGACCGGCGCGCGTCGGCCGGGGCACGAAAAGGGGCCAGGGGCGACATGCCGAGAATTTCCGCAGGGCTCAGGAAGCAGAACGCCGAGGCGAGCCGCGGATCCGCCCGGCGGCTCGCCGACACGAAGGTGGAGGAGGCAGGTGCAGCGCTGGCGGCCGCGCGCAAGCGTATCGAGGTCGTACAGGCCCTCTCCATCACGTTGCCACCGACCGGGCTGGCCGCGGACCGCCGGGTTCTGGAGCTGGAGGACGTTACGGCGGGCCATAGTCCGGACCAGATGCCGATACGCCATCTGTCCTTCACCATGGCCGGCCCCGACCGGATCGCCGTCACCGGACCCAACGGATCGGGCAAGACGACTTTGCTGAGCCTGATTGTCGGCAGGTTGCGGCCCGCTTGGGGCACGGTGCGGCTGTCCGTACCTGCCGCGATGCTCGACCAGCGTGTCGACATCCTTCAGCCCGATGCGTCCCTGCTCGACAACTTCAGGCGCCTCAATCCGTTCGCGACCGACAACGCCGCGCGTTCCGCCCTCGCAAGCTTCCTGTTCCGCGGAGATGCGGCCTTGCGGATCGTCGAGACGCTCAGCGGCGGGGAGCTGTTGCGCGCCGGCCTCGCCTGCGTGCTGGGTGGTCCCACGCCGCCGCAACTGCTGATCCTGGACGAGCCCACCAACCATCTGGACCTCGACTCGATTGCCGCCGTGGAGGCGGCGCTGAGCGCCTATGACGGAGCGCTGCTGGTGGTGAGCCACGACGAGGTTTTTCTGGAGGCGATCGGCATCGCGCGACGGATTGATCTCACGGATCAGCGCCGCCCGGACTGAACCGGGCGGCTGTCTGCGCCGACATCAGGGGACCAGCAACAAATTGCCGGTGGTGGCTCTGACCCAGGCGACGCGGTCATTCTGGATCGACTGGTCAAAAGCACTCCCGTTAGGTCTCGTGGCGGCCCGCCCTCGCAACGGCTCACGCAGGCTCGCGGTGGCTAACGGGCGAACCGCAGGCTGCCGGCTTACTCATCGGATGGCGGCGCGTTCCGGAGCTCCTCTGCACCCCCCGGCCGGGTCGTCCAGTTCAATCCGCGCAGACCGGCCGCGACAGGCGGAGCATTGCGCGCATTCCGGAGGCAGACCCCAGATGGAACATCACCGCGCCCAAGCCGCCGTCGACCATTCCCGGCGGCGGTTCATCGGCGCCGCCACCCTGCTGGCCGCCACGTCCGTGATCGGCCGCACAGGCCCCGCAGTTGCGTCGGACGGCACATCGAAGGTCCGGCCGATGCCGAAGGCGGTCGACCTCTCCCGCGGCCTGAAGCAGATCGACGCCGGCGAGCTGAGCGTCGGCTATGTCGACGCGGGACCGCAGGACGGCCCGGCGGTCCTCCTGCTGCACGGCTGGCCCTACGACATCCACAGCTTTGAGGCCGTCGTACCGGAACTCGCCGCCGCCGGCTGCCGCGTGATCGCGCCCTACCTGCGCGGCTACGGCACGACGCGCTTCCTGTCGGCCGATACGGTCCGCAACGCTCAACCGTCGGCGATGGCAGTCGACGCCATCGCTCTGATGGACGCGCTGAAGATCCCCTCAGCGACCGTCGGCGGCTTCGACTGGGGCGCGCGCACCGCCAACATCATGGCAACGCTCTGGCCCGAACGCTGCAAGGCGATGGTCTCGGTCTCGGGCTACCTGATCGGCAACCGCGACGCGGCCACGACCCCGCTTCAGCCGGAGGCCGAGCACCAGTGGTGGTACCAGTTCTACTTCGCCACAGAACGCGGCCGCGCGGGCTATGCGACGTACACCGACGACTTCGCCAAGCTGATCTGGCGCCTCGCCTCGCCGACCTGGAAATTCGACGACGCCACGTTCGCGCGCACTGCGGCGGCGTTCGACAACCCCGACCATGTCGATATCGTCATTCACAACTATCGCTGGCGCCTTGGCCTCGCCGACGGCGAGCCCCGGTTTGACGCACTTGAGCAGCGGCTTGCCACGACAACGACGATCGGCGTGCCGACGATCACGCTCGAGGGCGATGCCAACGGCGCGCCTCACCCCGAGCCGGCTGCCTACGCCAAGCGGTTCACCGGACCATACGAGCACCGCCAGATCACCGGCGGGATCGGGCACAACCTGCCGCAGGAAGCACCGGACGCCTTCGTCCGGGCGATCCTCGACGCCGCCAAGCTGTAGGGAAGGCGCACCCATGCGACCCTCTCATGCAGCCGCCCTCGCGGCCATCGCCGGGTCGTCCCTGCTCGCCGTCGCCGTCGCGGCCGGCGGCGCCGGCGAGGTCGACCCCTCCTCTCCGATCTACGGCGTCACGCTCCCCGACGACTACCGACGTTGGGAACTGATCGCGCCCGCCGAGGAGGCCGCGCCGCTCGACGAACTCCGCGCGGTCGTGGGCAACGCCGCGGCCGTCGAGGCCTACAGCGCCGGGACGCTCCCGTTCCCGGACGGCGCCATCCTGGTCAAGCTCGCTTGGAGGCGAATCCCGTCGCCCGAGTTCGCGCCGGCCTCGGTCCCCGGTACCGCGACCACCGTGCAGGTGATGGTCAAGGACGCCGCGCGCTATCTCGACTCCGGCGGCTGGGGCTTCGGGCGCTTCACCGGCGGCAAGCCGGCGGACCGGGCGCAACACGAGACCTGCTTCGCCTGCCACGACGCCAACGTGAACGACCACGATTTCGTCTTCACCCGCTTCGCACATTGAACGTCCCGACCGTCGCCGGGGTGCGGTGGCAACAGGGCCTGGTTGGCGACGGGCAGGTACAGCCTTGCGGCGCTGCTGCCCAGGATCACCCCGAAACGCGATGACGGCCACCTGCGCGCCAGGCTCGCACATTGTGCAACCGCGCGCGGATCGGGACAGCAGGCGACAGGGCGCCCGGGCGGCCCGTCGCTCCCGCAGCCCCTCGTGCGCGCCCTGAACGGACACTCCGGCGGCGATACGGTCTTTACCGCCGATCTCGGCCTGCCGATCGTCTCGGCCGCGCTGCACCTCGTCATATCCGGCGACGCCAGCTGATCGGCTCGTTGTGGCAGGGGTCGATGGCCAACACGCCTGTCCCAGGCGATCGGCGCGCAGGCCGCCGGCATCAAGGACCTGCGGATAGAGGATCCCGCCGATCTCGACACGGTCATCGCCGAGGCCCGCGCCTATGACGGACCTGTGGTGGTCGAGCTCGCAAAGGCCAACCCGCTTCGGCGAGAGGCCGCACCCGAACGATCAATCCCCACACAAGGAGGCCGATCATGAAATGGGATCAGATGACAAGCCTGGAACTCGGTGAGGTCGCCCGGGCGACGCCGGTCTTCCTGTCCATCGCGGCCGTCGAACAGCACGGCCCGCATCTCCCCCTCGCCACCGATGCGATGATCGGCGAGCGTCTCCTTGGCGAGCTTGATCGGCGGATCGGGTCCGATGTCCTGATCCTGCCGCAACTCGCCGTGGGCGCTTCGGCACACCATCTGGACTATCCCGGCACGCTCAGCCTGCGACACGCGACCCTGCAGTCCTGCGTGATCGACATCGCCGAGTCGGTGTTCGGACACGGGTTCCGGAACCTCGTCATCTTCAACAGCCATGCGGGGAACCAGGCGCTCGGCGGCGTGGTTCTCGAGCAACTCGGAGCGGCGCATCTGGACCGGCGGATTGTGCTTGCAAGCTGGTGGAAACTGATTGCGCCCGAACTGCGAACGCTGCTCGCCCGCAAGGCGGGCGGGGACTCCCATGCGGGCGACCTGGAGACATCTCTCATGCTCCATCTGTATCCGGAGGCCGTGCGCGCCATAGCGCCGCGCCACGACGAAAGGTCCGCGCCATTCTCCTGGGCGGCAGGGGATCTTCTCACCGCGGAACGGGCGACGCTCTACGCGTCGATGCGCGACCGGACCGGCGGCAGCGGGGTCGACGGAGAACCGGGACGTGCGTCCGCCGAGCGCGGCGCAGCGATCACCGCCCTCGTCACCGAAGCGCTCACGGATCTGGCCCTCGGACTCAAGCGCACTGGCTGACTCGGCCACGTCGCGGCTCTTGATGACTGGTCGATGCAACTGGCTGACCGGTCTCGCTGCATGGTGGTCTTGGAAAATCAACCATGCCGATCGACCGCCTGAGAACGGCCCTGGCAGGCAAGGCCGGCGCCCGTCGGTTCAACGGGCGCCGGGCCGGAGTTGCGCACATGACGGTGGCTGGAACGATTTACCCGCCGCTCGGGATCGGACGGCGCGAGGGCCGCCTTACCGACGCAATCAGAAGCACGGCGGACGCCGCCAACAGCACCAGGTCCTTCAGCAGGAATTGTCCGACCGGAGCCGAGATGGCCGGAAATCCTCCCGCAGCCGGCTCAGCGACGCCGGGCGTGCTGAGGAAGAATGACAGGGTGATCAGGTAGGTCACGCAGGACATCGCCGCCCCGATCGCCGAGATGATGGGATTGAAGGCGCCTATGACGAGCGCCGCCGCGGTGGACAACTCCAGCACGCCGACGACATGGCTTGCACCCTGCGCGCCGAGCAGCGCGCCAAGCCAACCCAGGATCGGACTGTGCTGGATGAACGGGGCGATGCCGGCGGCCTCGTAGGCCGTGAACTTCATGCCGCCGAACCACAGGAAGACGATCACCAGCGCCCTACGCAGCAGCGCCAGCTCCGCATAGGATCCCGAATTCCGCTCGGCGATGATCATCTCCGGCCCCCTGAGCAATGGTCGCTCCGGCCGGCGCGATGCGGCGCCCGCCGCATCGATGATCGAGAGCAGACCGCCCCGTCGCGGGTCCGCAGTCTCGCTGATCCAGTCATCTGCAGTCATGTCCTTGCTCCAGTTCAGGTTACGGAAGCGCCAAACGCTCGGTCCGCTTCAGGCTGAGTGGTTCAATGGAGTTCATTGACGGAGGCGACGATCGCGTCCGCGACGACTTCGGGGTGGCTCAGCATGACGACGTGGCTGGATGGAACCCTGACGACCTTCGCATGGGCCGCGCGCGCCATCTGCTCCTGCAGCGCGGGCGGGATCATGCGATCATCCTGGGTGATCACCGTGTGGACGCGCTTCTCGCGCCAGGCCGCGTGCGTCACCTTCGCGTTGATGCAGTCGGCGTTCCAGGGGCCCTGGGTGATCGCGATGAGTTCGGCCTCCGACGCCGGGAGGTCCTGAGCGAAGTTCTTGCGCACCCCTTCCTCCGACAGCGTCAGGTAGCCGCCCTCGTCCTTTCGCAGAAACGGCGCATAGGGGGCCGGCGGCAGATCGGCGGTCATGCTGGCGATGGACTGGCCGGAGTCCGGAGCGAAGGCCGCCACGTAAACGAGCGACTTGACCCTGGGGTTGGCGCCGGCTTCGGTGATGACCACGCCAGCCCAGCTGTGGCCGACCAGCACGACGGGTCCGTCGACCTGATCGATGGCTCTGCGCGTGGCGTCGACGTCAGCTTCCAGTGACGAAAGCGGGTTCTGCACGGCGACCACGTCAAGGCCCTTCGCGCGCAGGAGCGGGATCACCTTGGACCAGCTCGACCCGTCGGCGAACGCCCCGTGCACCAGGACGACGGTCGGTTCGTTGGTCTGGGCGCAGGCGACGGAGCTTGCGGACACGAGCGCGGCCAGCGCCAGGCCGGACAACAGCTTCTTCATCTTGGACTTCCTTTCAGCGATGACGCCGGGCCGTTCCGGCCCGGATCCGGGGGATATGAAGGGTCCAGAACCGCTGGCGGGCAGGGTCTGTGACACCGACCCCAAGGATAGTGGGGCGGCGTGGAGCAAGCCCGTTATCGACGGTTAGCCTGCATGAGCGCTTGCGATGGTTTCGCTCGCCCCGACGGCATCAAGGCGTTCTCCGAGACGGGTTTTGCCCAGGACCTGAAAGGCATCGACCTGCCGGCGCTCGTCATCCACGACGACGGCGACCATCGTCCCGATCGCGGATTCAGCGCTGCTGTCTGCGACGTTTCTGAAGAAACGCACGCTCAAGACCTGCGAGAAGCGGTAGGAGCGCTCGCCTCCCTCTCGGTATTCCTGCCCGAAGGGGGCGTCCGGGATCAGTCGCGGGTCTCGGTCTTGCCCGTCTTCGGATCGGCGAACGGGACGGGATAGCGCAGCGTCGTGTTGGCGCGCTGCAGGATCGCGTGCTGCGGAATCTGGGCAATCGCCGGATCATCGAGGGGTGGCGGGATCGATGGAGGCCGTGATCGCCGCGGCCGTGTAGTGATGCCGCCAGGGGCCGGTGTGGCCCTGGCGGCAATCTCCCTTCTCAAGACAGCGCGGCTCCGCGGGGGCGGGGCCGCCCGCGCCGTGCAGATGCGCGACGCGTTGGTGAGGGCGCTCGTTAAGGCCGCGCTGATCCGTGAACGGCAGTACAGCCGCTCAGCTCAGGCTGATCGTCTTTGTGACCAAATAGGGCTCCATGCCTTCGATGCCGCCTTCGCTGCCGTAGCCGCTCTGCTTGACGCCGCCGAAGGGGGTTTCGGGCATGTTCACGAAGCTGTTGTTGATGCCGAGCATCCCCGTTTCGACCTCGCGCGATAGCCGGGCGGCGGTGGCCGTCGAGCGCGTGTAGGCATAGGCGGCGAGGCCGTAGGGCAGCCGGTTGGCCTGGCCAATCGCATCATCGAGCGAGCCGAAGGCCGTGACGGTCGCGACGGGTCCGAACGGCTCCTCGTTCATGATCCGCGCCGTTTCCGGCACGCCGGCAAGCACCGTCGGCGCATAGAAATAGCCCTGGTTGCCGATCCGCATTCCGCCAGCCTTCAGCGATGCGCCATGCTCGACGGCATCCGCCACGAGGGTTTCGACGAACGGGACCCGCCTGGCGTGGGCGAGAGGCCCCATCTGGACCTCGGGATCGAACCCGTCGCCGACCTGCACGCCCTTGGCGGCTTCCGCGAGGCCATCGACGAAGCGGTCATAGACGGGCTCCTCGACGAAGAAGCGGGTCGGCGAGATGCAGACCTGTCCCGCGTTGCGGTACTTCGTCGCCGACATCATCCGGACCGCGAGATCGACGTCCGCGTCCGCGCAGACGATGACCGGGGCATGGCCGCCCAGCTCCATGGTGCAGCGCTTCACGCCGGCATCCGCTGCCAGGCGGGCCAGATGCTGGCCGACCGCGGTCGAGCCGGTGAACGAGATCTTCCGGATTGCGGGATGGGCGATCAGTCGTTCCGAGACCATCGACGGCACGCCGTGGACGACGTTGAGGACGCCGTTCGGAAGGCCGGCGTCGGCCAGCGCCCGCGCGATCTCCAGGACGGTCGAGGGCGTTTCCTCCGCCGGCTTGATGACCATGGTGCAGCCCACCGCAAGGGCGGAGGCGATCTTGCGTGCCGGGATGATCCCCGGGAAGTTCCACGGCGTGAAGGCGGCGACCGGCCCGACCGGTTCCTTCACCACGCTCCACTGAATGCCGGGAATCGAGGCGGGGATGATCCGGCCATAGGTGCGCCGGCCTTCCTCCGCGGACCATTCCATGATGAGCGCTGAGGCCTGCACCTCCTGGTGCGCCTGGGCAAGCGGCTTGCCCTGATCCATGACCATGCGGGCGGCGATGCGGTCTGCCCGATCCCGAAGGAGGGCGGCCGCGCGCCGCAGGATATCGGACCGCTGCAGTGCGGTCCTGTCGCGCCAGCCCGGGAAGGCGCGCGCGGCGGCGTCGGCCGCGCGGTCGAGAAGCGCTTCATCCGCATGCGGGAGCCTTGCCAGCACCATCTCGGTCGCAGGATTGATGACGTCCTCGCCGGGGCCGCCATCGGCCCCAATCCATTCGCCATCGACATAGAGCTCAAGGTCACCATACGCCTGCGGGTCGGCCATCGAGATTTTTTCTCCCAGTTTTACAATGCTTTAGGCCAATCTTGACCTGCTGAGGTGAGGCGGAAGGCGATCCTGCCACCCGATGCCATCCCCGCACATAATTGTATGATATATAATACTGTTTGACCATGTGAAATCCAGACGCTACCGTCCCGAAAAATAATATCTCAAGGGAGGGAGCCCCTATGGTCCGTAGAAATATGCTTGCAGCGGCGACTGCCGTTTCCGTTGGCCTGATGTCGTTCGCCGCGTCGGCCGATACCGTCAAGATCGGCATCATCGCCCCCTTGTCCGGACCGCTTTCCGGCTCCTGGGGCGTTCCGTTTCAGCAGGGAATCGACACCTGGGTCGCCATGCACGGCACCGAGATCGGGGGCAACGAAGTCGAGCTGATCTACCGCGACCTGCCCGGGGTCGATCCCCAGAAGGCGCTCTCCCTGGCCCAGGAGCTGATCATCAACGAGGATGTTCAGTACCTCGGCGGGTTCGTCACGACGCCGAACGCGCTCGCGGTGGCGAACATCGTGCAGCAGGCCAAGGTCCCCACCGTCATCTTC
Source organism: Amorphus sp. MBR-141 (assembly GCF_053628695.1). NCBI lineage: Bacteria > Pseudomonadati > Pseudomonadota > Alphaproteobacteria > Hyphomicrobiales > Amorphaceae > Amorphus > Amorphus sp. MBR-141. Next base: position 100,795 of record NZ_JBRJGW010000019.1, on the reverse strand, counting down.
AACGCCGCAGGCCCGACCATCGTCGGCAAGTCCGACTACTTCACCCGGACCTCCAACACGCTGCCGCAGATCACCGTCCCGCTGGCAAAGTACGTTGCGGAGAACGGACTGAAGCGCATCGTCACGGCGGTCGCCGACTACAGCCCCGGCCACGACGCGGAGAAGGCGTTCGAGGAGGCCTACGGCGCCGAGGGCGAGATCGTCGAGAAGATCCGCATCCCGATGTCGACGACCGACTTCGGCCCCTTCGTGCAGAAGATCCGGTTGCTGGAGCCGGACGCGCTGTTCGTGTTCCTGCCGGTTGGTCCGGCCACCTACGGCTTCGTCAAGGCCTACAACGAAAACGGGCTGAAGGAGGACGGCATCCGGTTCTTCGGCCTGGCCGAGACGCAGGAATCCGACCTGCAGCAGCTCGGCGACGGGGCGATCGGCATGGAGACGAGCTACATGTACTCCGCCGCCCACGATTCCGACACGAACCGGGAATTCCTCGCGAAGTTCGCCGAGGTGAATCCGGGCGCGACGGTCAATCCGGCGACGGTCATGGCCTTTGACGGCATGCATGTCCTCTACGAGATGATCGCCGCGACCGACGGCAAGCGCGACCCCGAGGCCGCCATGACCGCGGTCAAGGGTTTCGCGTGGGAGAGCCCGCGCGGCCCGGTGCACATCGACGCCGATACGCGCCAGATCATCCAGAACATCTCGATCCGCCGGGTCGAGCGCGCCGACGACGGTCTGCTGATCAACAAGGAGATCCAGACCTACGAGAACGTCGCTCCCTGAGCAGCATCAGGACCGGTCGGGGGCGGGTGGACGATCCTCCCGCCCCCGCTGCTGCATAGAAGGCGTCCCCGCCTCTGCCCGTTGGGCCGACGGCGATGAACCGCGACACACTCTCCGGATCAACGGCATCGCATGGCAACGGTCATCAGCATCCTCGTCGACACCATCGCCTACACGATGGTGCTGTTCACGATGGCCATCGGACTTTCCATCACCCTGGGGCTGATGAAGCTGGTGAACCTCGCCCATGGCGGCTTTGCCATGATCGGCGGCTTCATCGCGTCCTATGCGATCGTGTCGCTGGGCGTGCCCTTCTGGCCGGCCCTCCTGCTGGCGATCGTTGCGACCGTCATCGTCGCCATCCCGATCGAGATCTTCCTGTTCCGGCCGATCTACGGCAAGGGCGATCCCCTGGCGCAGGTTCTCATCACGATCGGCCTCGCCTTCTGCATGATCGGCGTCGCCAATCTGATTTTCGGCCCGACGATCAAGATCATTCCCCTGCCGGAGTTCCTGAGCGGTCCGGTCGACCTCGGCTTCCGTCACATGCCGGCGCACCGCCTGTTCGTCGTGCCGCTCGGGCTCGCCGTCGCCTTCGGCCTGTGGTTCCTCATCGAACGAACCAGCTTCGGCGTGCGGCTGCGGGCGAGCGTCGACAACTCCGCCATGGCGATGTCGCTCGGGATCCGGACGGAGCGCATCTACTCGCTCACGTTCGCGCTTTCGGTCGCTCTGGGTGCGCTGGGCGGCATCTTCGGCGCCGAGCTGATGCCGATCGAGCCCCACTACGCCCTGCGCTACATGGTGATCCTGCTGGTGGTGGTCTCGCTCGGCGGGGCGGGCTCCATCGGCGGCGCCCTGCTCGCCACGCTCTTCCTGTCCTTCGTCCAGACCGCAGGCAAATACCTGCTGCCGGGATACGGAGACATCCTGTTCTACGCGGCGGTGATCCTCTGCGTTCTGGTGTTCCCGCACGGCCTTCTCGGCCGGAAGACGCCGCACGCGCACGTGCCGACGCCTGCCACCGACATCAGCGCCCCGTCGCGCCGCACCGGCTACATCCTGGTGGCGGCGATCGTGGTGATCGCGCTGATCGCCCACAACCAGTTCCCGACCTACGCCGGGTTCTTCAGCCGCATCATCTCGCTGAGCCTGCTCGCCATTTCGCTGGACCTGGTGGTCGGTTTCTGCGGCATCGCCACGCTGGGCCAGGCGACGTTCTACGGGGTCGGGGCCTATGCGGCGGGGATCCTGGCGGTCCGTCTCGGCATCACCGATCCAGTGGCCATGATGGCCGGAGGGGCCGCGTTTGGCGCGCTGTCCGGGGTGCTGTTCGGCGCGATCGTGGTCCGGGCCTCGGGACTGGCCCAGCTCGTGCTGACGGTGGCCATCGTCGAGCTGGTGAACACCGCCGCCAACAAGCTGACCTGGCTGACCGGCGGCAGCGACGGCCTCGCCGGAGTCTCCGCCGGGCCGCTCTTCGGCGTCTTCGCGTTCGATTTCCGCGGGCACACCGGCTTCTACCTGTCGCTGGCGGTGCTGGCGATCGTGCTGGTGCTGCTCGTGACCCTGGTCAACGCGCCGTTCGGCCTCCTGTGCCGGGCGATCAAGGGCGACCAGGTCCGGGTGGAGTCGATGGGGGGATCGGTCAGGGGAAGCCTCGTTTCCATGTTCGCCGTTTCCGGGGCCGTCGCCGGCATCGGCGGTGCCCTCGTGGCCATCAACACCAGCGTCGTCGGCCTCGACAGCCTGACCTTCACGCGTTCGGCCGAGGTGTTCGTGATGCTGATCGTCGGTGGCGCGGGGACGCTGTTCGGCGCGGTCGCCGGCACCGTGCTCTACCTCTTCGCCGAGCACAGCATCGCCGTTCTGAACCCGTTCCACTGGCTGATCGCGATCGGTGGCCTCCTGATCGTGATGGTGTTCGCGCTGCCGACCGGGCTGCAGGGCATTGCCATCGCGCTCTACGACCGGCTGGGGAGGCGCCGACCGGAGCAGCCCGCGAAGCAGGGGGCGGACCGATGACCACGCCGCTCCTGCGCGTCGAGGCCCTGAGCAAGGCCTTCGGCGGTCTGGCCGTCAGCCGCGACATCTCGATGGACATCCACGCCGGGGACCGGATCGCGCTCATCGGTCCGAACGGCGCCGGCAAGACCACGTTCGTCAATCTTCTGACCGGGCGGCTGCGCCCCGATCGCGGGCGGATCCTGCTCGAGGGCGTCGACGTCACCGCCATGCCCACCGCGGAACGCGCCCGGCGCGGCCTGATCCGCTCGTTCCAGATCAGCCGGCTGTTCCTGGACATGACCACGATCGACCATCTGCGCCTGGCGCTGCTCCAGCGGGAGGGGCGGTCGCACGGGATCCTTCGCTCCGCGCAGGCCTATCCGGCGGTGGAGGAGGAGGCGCGGGAGATCCTGGATCAGTTCGGTCTCTCGGACATCGCGGAGATGAAGGTCGGCCGCGCCGCGTACGGCCAGCACCGGCTCCTGGAAATCGCCCTGTCCTTTGCGATGCGCTCCCGGGTGCTGCTCCTCGACGAGCCGGCGGCGGGCGTCTCGCGTCAGGAGATGCCGAGGATCCTGTCGGTTCTCGAGGCCCTGCCGGCCGACATGGCGGTGCTGATGATCGAGCACGACCTGGAGCTCGCCTTCCGGTTCGCGCGCTCCGTCGTGGTGCTCGCCGCCGGCTCCATCATCTATCGCGGCACCCCGGCCGACGTGGTCGAGGATGCGGAGGTTCGGGAGGTCTATCTCGGCAGCTTTGCCGGGCAGCCTCGTTCGGGCGACGACCAGGGGCGGCCGGCCAATGTCTGACGTCGCGTTGCAGGTCGACACTCTGTGCGCCGGCTACGGCCGCCTCCAGATCATCAACGATGTCTCGCTGTCGGTGCCGGCCGGCGCGCGGGTCGCCATCCTGGGCCGCAACGGCATGGGAAAATCGACGCTGTTCGGCTCCATCATGGGGCTGACCACCTATCGAAGCGGGCGCGTCGCGGTACTTGGGCACGACGTGACGCGCCTGAAGACCACCGATCGGGTGGAGGCGGGTCTCGGCTACGTGCCGCAGACCCGGGACATGTTCATGTCGCTGACGGTGGAAGAAAATCTGCGGGCCGGTCTGCGCAACCGCCCGCGCGGGGACGTCGCGGAATCCTACGAGCTGTTTCCGCGGCTCGCCGAGCGCCGCACCGCCATGTCGACGACCCTGTCGGGTGGCGAGCAGCAGATGCTGTCAATCGCCCGCACGCTGCTGGGGCGGCCGAGGGTGCTGCTGCTCGACGAGCCGCTGGAAGGACTGGCTCCCGTCATCTGCGATGAGCTGCTGGCCGCGCTGGGCGCGATGACCGGCAACGGCGAGATCACCACGGTCCTGATCGAGCAGCAGCTCGCGCGCGCGCTCGAGTTCGTTCAGTCCGTCGTGGTGATGGAGCGCGGCTCGGTCGCGTGGCAGGGATCGGCGGACGCGCTGAAGCGCGATGCGGCGCTGGTCGATCGATATCTCGGGGTTGGCGTGCACTGAGGTCGCCGCGCCGGACCTGTCCGGCGCCGAGGCGGAACCGACACGTCTGGTAACAGCAGAGGCAGGACATTTCGACATGAGCAGGCTCGACGGCAAGGTTGCGATCGTAACGGGTGCAGGGCAGGGGATCGGGGTGTTCTATGCGCGCGCGCTGGCGGCCGCGGGCGCGAAGGTGATGCTCTCGGACCTGAACGATCCGGCCGCCGTCGCCCAGGAGATCAACGCGGCCGGCGGCGAGGCGGCAAGCACGCCTGCCGACGTCTCCGACTGGGAGGCGTGCCAGAACCTCGTCGCGCGCACCGTCGACTCCTTCGGCGGCGTCGATATCCTCGTGGCGAACGCGGGGATCTACACGGCGATCCGGCGCGCCCGGCTTCTCGACCTGGAGCAGGAAGACTGGGACCAGGTGATGGCGGTGAACGCGCGCGGCACGTTCTTCTGCTGCAAGGCGGCCATTTCGGAGATGATGAAGACCGGCAAGGGCAAGGTCATCACCATCTCCTCCACCACCGTGACCACCGGCGTTCCGGACCTCACCCACTACGTCGCGTCCAAGGGGGCGGTCGAGGCCTTCACGCGCTGCCTCGCCCGGGAGCTGTCGGGAACGGAGATCTGCGTCAATGCCATCGCTCCGGGCCTGACGATGAGCGAGAAGGTGGTGGCGAACAGCAACCGGATCGGCGCCACCATCCAGGCCCAGCGCGCCGCGCGCAGCATCCAGCGTGACATGGTGCCGGACGATCTCGTCGGCACGATGCTGTTCCTTGCCTCTCCGGAGAGCGACTTCATGACCGGCCAGACGCTCACGGTCGACGGTGGAATCGTGTTCCGATAGCCGCGACGCGTCACTCTCTGGCCAGGACGGTTGGTTGCGCGATCTGCGGTTTGCGCTGTGAGCGCAGCCAGGTTCGGAGGGTTCCTTTGACACGGTTCCGGGCGCTCAGCGCTGTCCGCCGGGCGTCAGCGCTCCCCCTCCGGCAGGAACCGGTAGCCCACGCCGGGCTCGTTCAGGATGAAGCGCGGGGCGGCGGGGTCGTCCCCGAGCTTCTGGCGCACCCGGCCGACGAAGACCCTGAGATACTGCAGGTCCTGCTGATGGGCAGGGCCCCAGACGTCGTGCAGGAGCTGCCGGTGGGTGACGATCCGGCCGCCATGCCGGGCGAGGTGCAGCAGAAGCTCGAACTCCTTGCGGGTGAGGCGCACCGGTTCGCCGGCCAGCGTGACCGTGTGCTTCGCCACGTCGATCCTGAGGTCACCCGAGACGATCTCGGCCTGGGTCTCGCCGGGCTTGCCGCTGTTCCTCAAGAGGACGCGGACCCGGGCCAGGAACTCCGAGATCCCGAAGGGCTTCACCACGTAGTCGTTGGCGCCGGCGTCGAGGGCGGCGACCTTTTCCGTCTCGTCCTGGCGGACCGACAGGATCAGGATCGGCACCGGCGACCATTCGCGGATGCGGGCGATGACCGCCTTGCCGTCCATGTCCGGCAGGCCGAGATCGAGCACCACGAGGTCCGGCTTCTCCAACGCCGCCTTGTTGACGCCCGCCTGGCCCGCCTCGGCCTCCACGACGGCGAAGCCGTGGGCCTCGAGCGCGACGCGGAGGAACTTCCGGATCTGCGGCTCGTCGTCGACGATCAGGATGCGGCCCTGGCTCACCTCGGTCATTCCTGCTTCGCCTCCACGCTGGCGTCGTGCGCGACCGGCAGGCCGACGCTGATGCGCGTGCCGCGTCCGTTCGATCCTTCCGACACCACGATCCGTCCGCCATGGGCCTCGACGATGCCCTTGCAGATGGCCAGTCCGAGGCCGGTCCCGGCGCGCTGTCCGTCGCCCGCCCGCACGCGGTAGAACATGTCGAACACCTTGCCGCGGTCGGCCGGCGGAATGCCCGGTCCCTCGTCGACGATCGACAGCACGACCTCGGTCGTCGACGCCACCGCCTCGATGCGGATCGCGGTCCCCGGCGGTGCGTATTTGGCTGCGTTGTCGAGGATGTTGGCAACCACCTGCTCGAGCAGCACCGGGTCTCCCAGGACCGGCGGCAGATCGCGCGGAAGGTCGAACGCGATCGGGTGCGACTGGAACGCCGAGCGGAGCTGGCGCACCGCGCGGCCGACGGTCTCGCGGAGATCGACCACGTCCCGGGCGATCTTGAGGGCGCCGTAGCCGAGACGGGTCATGTCCAGCAGGTTCTGGACGTAGCGGTTCAGGCGCTCGCCCTCGTCGCGGATCGTCTCCGCCATAGCCTTGCGCCCGTCGGGGCCGAGCGCGGTGTCGGAATCGAGAAGGCTCGTGGCGGCGCCGATGATCGAGACGAGCGGTGTCCTGAGATCGTGGCTGACCGAGGAGAGGAGCGCCGCGCGCAGGCGTTCGGTCTCCGACAGCACGCGCGTCTCTTCCATGTCGGCGACCAGGCGCGTGCGCTCGATGGCGAGCGCGACCTGGTCGACGAGCGCTTCCAGCAGGCGCCGTTCCTCCGGTCCCATCGGCTGCGCCTTCGGAAACTTCACGCCCAGCAGCCCCTGGTTTCCCTGGGCGGTGGCAAGCGGCAGGAACAGCCAGGACGCGGCCGGAAGGGTCGCCGACCCCCAGCCGGCCGGCTCGCCGTGGTCCCATGCCCATTCCGCCGCGCCCCGGTCCTTGACGTCGAGCGTGTCCTCCGGCGGATAGCCGCCGAGGATCTCCAGGCTGCGACCTTCGCGCGGGCCGAGCACCAGGGAGGCGCAGTTCAGCGTCGAGGCGACATGATGGACGGCCGCCCAGACGACGTCGTCGAGGGAGGCCGCCCGGGCGATCTTGCGGCTGAACTCGAAGAGGTTCGCCGTGCGCCGGGCGATCGTCTGCTGGGCCTGCACCTGCGCCCTCAGGCGGGCGGCCAGGTTGCCGGTGGCGACGGCGATGATGAGGAACAGGACGAGCGTGCGGACGACGTACTCGCTGTAGACGTGCAGCGTGTAGTAGGGCTCGGTCAGAAAGAAGTTGTAGGCGAGGAAGCTCAGGATGCTCGCAACGATCGACGGCCACAGCCCGCGTCGCGTCGCCACGATCAGCACGGCGATCAGGAACAGCAGCGACAGGCTTTCGACCGGCAGCAGGCGGTGGAAGGCGATGCCGATCGCGCTCGCGATCGCCACGGCAGCCAGCGCGAAGCCGTAGGCCTTCGGATCCCGTTCGGGGGTGAAGCGCGGCGGCCGGATGGCCGCTCTGCGCGCTTCCTCCGCGTCGGCCGAGACGAGCGTCACCTCGAAGTCGGTGCCGGACGAGACGATTCTCTCGCCGACGCTCTCGCGAAACAGCCAGGCGCCGAAGCGGCGGGGGCGCGGGCGGCCGACGAGGATGCGGCTGACGTTGCGGGAGCGGGCGTAGGAGAGGATCTCGGCGGCAAGGTTGGATTCGGCGTTGAGCGTGACGACTTCGGAGCCGAGGCTTTCCGCCAGCTTCAGGGTCTCGACGATGCGATCCTTGGCCGCTTCGGGAAGGGTCTCGCTCGCCGGGGTTTGCACATGGACGACGATCCACGGCACGCGCGCCCGGTCGGCGGTGCGCTTTGCGGCGCGCACCAGCGCCTTCGCCACGGGGGATTCGTTGATGCAGACGAGGATGCGGTCCTGCGCCGGCCATGGCCCGGCTATGGCGTGGGTGCGCATGTGCGCCGTCATCTGCGCGTCGACGCGGTCTGCGGCGACGCGCATGGCGAGCTCGCGCAGCGCCGTCAGGTTGCCCTTGGAGAAGAAGTTCTGGATGGCCCGGGCGATCTGGTCCTGGACGTAGACCTTGCCCTGCCGCAGCCGGTCGATCAGCTCTTCCGGCGGCAGGTCGATCAGCTCGATCTCGTCGGCGATCTCGATGACCCCGTCCGGCACCGTCTCGCGCACCCGCACGCCCGAAATCCGGGCGACGACATCGTTCAGGCTTTCCAGGTGCTGGATGTTGAGCGTCGTGTAGACGTCGATGCCGGCGGCGAGCAGCTCCTCCACATCCTGCCAGCGCTTCGCGTGCCGGCTCTCGGGCACATTGGTGTGGGCGAGTTCGTCGACGAGCACCAGCCGGGGGCGGCGCTCGAGGATGGCGTCGAGATCCATCTCGGGCAGGTAGTGTCCGCGATAGACGATCCGCTGGCGCGGGATGATTTCCAGGTTGGCAAGAAGCCGCTCGGTCTCCGCCCGTCCATGCGTCTCGACGATGCCCACGACGACGTCGACGCCGCCGGCGCGGCGTTCGTGGGCAGCCTCGAGCATGGAATAGGTCTTCCCGACGCCGGGGGCGGCGCCGAGAAAGATCTTGAGACGGCCCTTGCCCTCCTTGGCGGCTTCCGCCAGCAGGGCTTCGGGTTCGGGTCGGCTGTCCGTGTCGCTCATCGCGTCCCGATCAGTTCGTGCCCGCTTCGCCGGCGCCGTCGGCTGGCGGCGACATCTTGTCGAGGCCAAGGTTCAGTTCAAGCACGTTCACCCGGGGCTCGCCGAACAGGCCGAGCGCCCGGCCTTCGACATGGGTCCGGACGAGGGCGCGGACCTCGCGGACCGGCAGGCCGCGCGCCTCGGCCACGCGCGGCGCCTGAAAGTAGGCGCTCGCGGGCGAGACGTGGGGATCGAGCCCGCTGCCCGAGGTCGTCACCAGATCGACCGGGACGGCGGCGCCCTGGGCGGCCTGGCTCAGGCGCCGGGCGTCACCGGCGACCCGCTCCAGCAAAGCGGCGCTGGTCGGGCCCAGATTGCTGCCGGTCGTGGCCGCCGCGTCGTAGTTCGCCGCGGACGGGCGCGGGTGGAAGTAGGCCGCGCCCTCGAAGTCCTGGGCGATGAGCGGCGTCCCGATGATGGTGCCGTCCTCGCGAACGATCAGGCTGCCATTCGCCTGGTGCGGGAAGATCGCCTGCGCGAGCCCGGTCATGGCGAGAGGGTAGCCGACCCCCAGAAGGAGAGTCATGAGGCCTATCATGACGAGGGCGGGGCGGAGTTGCGAGATCATGGGACCTGCCTCACACGATTGAAAGGGAGTTGATGACGATGTCGATCAGCTTGATGCCGACGAAGGGCACGATCAGCCCGCCGAGCCCGTAGACGAGGAGGTTGCGGCGCAGGAGGCTCGCCGCCGTGGCGGGGGTGTACTTCACCCCGCGCAGGGCGAGCGGGATCAGCGCGATGATCACCAGCGCGTTGAAGATCACTGCCGACAGGATGGCGCTGGCGGGGCTCTGGAGATCCATGACGTTCAGTGCCTGGAGCCCGGGATAGGCGGTCACGAAGATCGCCGGCAGGATCGCGAAATACTTGGCGACGTCGTTGGCGAGCGAGAACGTGGTCAGCGAGCCGCGGCTGATCAGCAGCTGCTTGCCGACCAGGATGATCTCGATGAGCTTCGTCGGGTCGCTGTCGAGGTCGATCAGGTTGGCGGCCTCCTTGGCCGCCGGCGTGCCGGAGTTCATGGCGACGCCCACATCGGCCTGGGCGAGGGCAGGGGCGTCGTTGGAGCCGTCGCCGCACATGGCGACGAGCTTGCCCTGGGCCTGCTCCTCGCGGATCAGATCCAGCTTCTTCTCCGGCGTCGCCTCGGCGAGGAAGTCGTCGACCCCTGCCTCGGCGGCGATGGCCGCGGCGGTCAGCGGGTTGTCGCCGGTGATCATCACGGTGCGCACGCCCATCCGCCGCAGTTCGGCGAAGCGCTCGCGGATGTCGGGCTTGATGATGTCCTTCAGATGCACGACGCCGAGCGGCTTCCTGTCCCGGGCGACGACGAGCGGGGTGCCGCCAGACCGGGCGATCTGCTCGACGATCTGCGTCAGGTCGGGGTTCGCGCCGGTCTCGCACCATCTGGCGATCGCATCCGCCGCGCCCTTGCGCACGGCGGACCCGTCCTTAAGGTCCGCGCCGGAGATGCGGGTCTGGGCGGTGAAGGGGATGGTCTCGGCGACACCGTCCCGGCCGTCGATGTCGCGCCCGAGCGTCCTGCGGGCAAGGTCGACGATCGACTTGCCCTCCGGCGTCTCGTCGGCAAGCGAGGCGAGGAAGGCGCATTCCATCAGCGCCTCGCGGGCGACGCCCGGAAGCGGCTCGAAGGCATCCGCCATGCGGTTGCCGAAGGTGATGGTGCCGGTCTTGTCGAGGAGCAGCGTGTCGACGTCGCCCGCGGCCTCCACGGCGCGGCCGGACTTGGCGATCACGTTCGCCTTCACCAGCCGGTCCATGCCGGCGATGCCGATGGCGGAGAGCAGGCCGCCGATCGTCGTCGGGATCAGCGTCACGAGCAGCGCGACGAGGAAGACGACGGGCACCGCGGCCCCCGAATAGATGAGGAACGGCTCGAGGGTGACCGTCACGATCAGGAAGATGATCGTCATGCCGGCAAGCAGGATCGACAGGGCGATCTCGTTCGGCGTGCGCTGGCGCTCGGCGCCTTCGACGAGCGCGATCATGCGGTCGAGGAAGCTTTCTCCCGGCCTGGAGGTGATCTTCACCTTCAGCCAGTCCGAGACGATCCGCGTCCCTCCCGTGACCGCCGAGCGGTCGCCGCCGGCCTCGCGGATCACCGGCGCGGACTCGCCGGTGATGGCGGATTCGTCGACCGAGGCGACGCCCTCGACGATCTCGCCGTCGGCGGGAACGATATCGCCCACCTCCACCAGCACGATGTCGCCCGGCTTGAGCGCCCGGCTCGACACGGTCTCCGGCACGCTTGCGCCGAGCGATGCGAGCTTCTTCGCCGGCGTCTCGGTCTGCGTTGCCCGCAGGGTGTCGGCGCGGGCCTTGCCGCGGCCCTCCGCCATCGCTTCGGCGAAGGTTGCGAAGTAGACCGTGAACCAGAGCCAGGCGGCGATCTGTCCGACCACTGCGACGGTCTCCGATCCCGCGACCGCGTCGCGGACGAAGAGCACGGTCGACAGGACGGCGACGACCTCGGTGACGAAGATCACCGGATTGCGCATCAGGCTGCGGGGATCGAGCTTGACGAACGCCGCCTTGAGGGCCGGTCCGGTCACCCGCATGTCGAAAAGCGAGATGTCTGGTTTCTTCTGCATGGATTTGGCTCTGCCGGAAGGGGAACCACTGGGAGCGGCCGGGGCGGGTAGCGATGCGGTGGGGATGCGCGGCATCAGAACACCTCCCCCGACAGCATCGCGACGTGCTCGGCGATCGGCCCCAGCGCCAGCGCCGGGAAGAAGGTCAGGCCGCCGAGGATGAGGACGACCGCGACCAGCAGCGTCACGAACAGCGGCGTGTGCGTCGGGAAGGTGCCGGCCGAGGTGGGCACCGTCTTCTTGGCGGCCAGCGCGCCGGCCACGGCGAGCATCGGCACGATGAAGACGAAGCGGCCGAGCAGCATCGCAATGCCCTGCATCGTGTTGTGGTAGGGCACGCCAGCGCCGAAGCCGGCGAAGGCGGAGCCGTTGTTGCCGGTCGCCGAGGAGTAGGCGTAGAGGATCTCCGACAGGCCGTGCGGCCCGGCGTCCTGGATCGAGGCGAGAGCCGTCGGGATCAGGACCACCAGCGCGCCGAAGATCAGCACTCCGATCGGCATCACCAGGAAGGCGATGACGGCGAGCTTGACCTCCTTCGCCTCGATCTTCTTGCCGAGATATTCGGGCGTCCGCCCGACCATCAGCCCGGCGAGGAACACCGTGAGCACGACGAAGGCGAGTATGCCGTAGAAGCCCGAGCCGACGCCGCCGAACACGACCTCGCCGACCTGCATCATCAGCATCGGCATCAGCGCCCCGAGCGGCGTGAAGCTGTCGTGCATGGCGTTGACGGAGCCGTTCGAGGCGGCCGTCGTCGCCGTGGCCCAGAGGGCAGAGTTGCCGGTGCCGAAGCGGACCTCCTTGCCCTCCATGTTGCCGGCCGTCTGGTCGATCGGGAGGGTATCGAAGAGCGCGTTGCCGCTGATCTCCGAGCCGTAGGTCAGGGTGAGCGCGCCCAGGAAGATCACGCCCATCGCCGCGAAGATCGCGACGCCCTGGCGCATGTCCTTCGCCATGCGGCCGAACATGAAGCAGAAGGCGGCGGGGATCAGCAGGATCAGCACCATCTCGAACAGGTTCGAGATGGGCGTCGGATTCTCGTAGGGAACGGCGGAATTCGCGTTGAAGAAGCCGCCGCCGTTGGTGCCCAGCTGCTTGATGATGATCTGCGAGGCGGCCGGCCCCTGGGCGATCGTCTGGTGCGCGCCCTCCACCGTCGTCGCGGTGACGTAGCTCAGCAGGTTCTGCGGCACGCCCTGCCAGACGAGGAAGAGCCCGCCGAGGATCGACAGCGGCAGCAGCAGGTAGAGAACGGTGCGGGTCAGGTCGACCCAGAAGTTGCCGAGGTGCTTGAGTTCGCGGCCGCAGAAGCCGCGGATGACGGCGGCGCCGACGGCGATGCCGGTGGCGGCGGAGACGAAGTTCTGAGTCGTCAGCCCCGCCATCTGGCTGAAGTACGACATCGTCGTCTCGCCACCATAGGCCTGCCAGTTCGTATTGGTCATGAAGCTGACGGCGGTGTTGAAGGCGAGGTCGGGCGACAGCCCGGGCAGGCCCTGCGGGTTGAACGGCAGGACGCCCTGCAGCCTGAGGATCGCGTAGAGCACGAGCCAGCCCGCCAGATTGAAGGCGAGGCAGGCGAGCGCATAGCGCGACCAGTGCTGTCCCGCCTGCGCATCGACCCCGGCTGCCCGATAGAGGCCGCGCTCCACCGGGGCGAGCACCGGCGTCAGGATGGTGCGCTCGTCCATGAACAGGCGCGCCATGTAGAGGCCGAGGGGCCAGGCGAGCGCCGTCACGAGGGCGCAGTAGAGGATGAACTGGAGGATATCCGCCGACATGGCCCGTTCCTCAGAACCGCTCGGGGCGCAGGAGCGCGTAGCCGAGATAGACGAAGAGGCCGAGCGCGGTCAGGGCGCCCAGGACGAGGTCGATCGTCATGGCCGGCCTCACAGCCGCTCGATCAGCCGCACCGACAGGGCGCAGGCAGCGAAGAAGCCGATCGTGATCGCGATGTAGGCAAGGTCCAGCATCGGGTGCTCCAACGGTTGGATGGAGCCCATCAGATGCCATCGAGGCCCGTAAACGGGCCATTCGTGATGCGGTGGGTGCGGATAAACGGGGCGTAAAGATCGGGGACGGACCCGCCCTGCGCGCAGCAGAGACCCACTCCCGAGCTCGCCGCGGGCCACCGTTCGACTCCGTCTCGAGCGGGGCCGTGCCGATCGCCGACACGCTGGTGAGTTTCTGGCGCGGCATCGATCCGCTGTTCCAGCTGTCGACGCTGCCGTTCGTGGCGCCGGACATCGAGGCCGCCCGCGCCCTCTACGGGCGCGCGGAAGGCGACTATCGCAAGGTGCTGGCCGACAACGGCCAGAAGCTGCTGAGAAAGCCGCCGCCGAGGCCAACGAGCGGACCTGGCAGGCCCTCTCCGCGCGCATCGAGACGAACCTCGCCACGCTGAAGGCGCACGACGTGGCCGTCGTCCAGGAGGTTCCGGAGCCGACGATGGCGGCTCTCCGTGCTGCGGCCGAACAGGCCGTCGCCGAGTGGAAGGAGCGCATGGGCGCCTCCGCCGACACGTATCTCGCGGCCCAGTAAGGGCCGGCCCGGCGGAGCCGGAGCGCACTCAGGTCCCCGCCGCATCCAGCAGTCGGGGCGGCTTGATGGTCGTCCCCTCCCGAGAGCCCGTCTCTCGAGGGGGGACCAGCCCGGAAAGCCGCCCCGTTCGGCTTCGTCGCGATGCGTGGCCGGAGACCTGCCGCATCCCCGCCCGGATCATCCTGCGGTGCCGGGCACCGGCGTGTGGAGAAGCTGCTGCTCCCAGAGGTAGGCGATGCCGCTGCCGGCCGCATGCTGCAGGAGGATGTCGGTCAGTTCGCCGGCGTGCTCGAGCCGGGCCCAGTCGCGCTGCCATTCCGACGCCACCGCGAGCCAGGTCATCATGTTCGCGCCGGCCCCGATCATGCGTTGGATCGCGACCTCGTGCGCCTCGATCGACGTGCCGCCGGACGCATCCGTCACCACCGTCACATCCCAGCCTTCGCCGAGTGCCTGGATGGTCGGCATGGCGACGCAGATCTCGGTCCACAGGCCCGCGATGATCAGCTGCTTGCGGCCCGTCGCCTTGACCGCATCCACCACCTTCTGGTCCTCCCAGGTGTTGATGAACGTCCGGTCGATCACCTCCTGGCCAGGGAACACGTCGGTGATCTGGGAAAAGATGCGGCCCCCCCGATCGGCGATCACGCTCGACAGGATGGTGGGGACGCCAAAGGCCTTGGCGACCTTCGCCAGGGCCGTCACGTTGTTGACCACCATGTGCGGGTCGTGGCTATTCAGGTTCGTGAGCTGGTACGGTTGGTGGTCGATCAGAACCAGGACGGAGTCTTCGGGACGAAGAAGCGACGTGAGGCCGTTGCGAAGGGTCATTGCTCTGCACTTTCCTGCCGGTGTGGGCGGTATCCGGGTTTGCGGACGACATGCTCGGTGGAGCCGGTTTCTCGCCTCTACCTGCCGCTCCTTGCGCCGGCGCGATAGCGCCGGGCCGCAGTATTCTGTGTCGCGAAACGGGGAACGCCGACTTGGACATCGAAGACCTGCAGACCTTCGTGGCCGTGGCCGATACAGGGGGCGTCTCAGCCGCCGCGCGCAGGCTCAGCGTCTCCAAGTCGATCGTCAGCCGGCGGCTCCTCCGGCTTGAACGGGAACTCGGCGTCCAGCTTCTGGCGCGAACGACCCGGGGCGCCGCTCTCACGGAAGCGGGGGTCACGTTTCGAGATCATGCGGCCCGGGCCGGCGCCGAGATCGACGCGGCGAAGGAAACGATCCTCCCGACCGGAGACCTCCGCGGCCGCCTGCGCGTTGCCCTGCCGCTGTCCTTCGGCCCAACGCACTTCGCTCCGGTGCTCGCGAGCATGGCGCGCCGCCACCCGCAGCTGCAGATCCACAGCGCCTACAGCGATCGCTTCGTCGATCTCATCGCCGAAGGGTTCGATTGTGGGATCCGCGTCGGGCTCCTTGCCGATTCCAACCTGATCGCGCGGCGTGTCGGACCGAGCAGGGGGCAGCTGGTCGCAAGCCCGGACTACATCAAAGCCTACGGTTCGCCCGAGACGCCGGCGGAGATCGCGGCCCATGAGGCCCTGATGCAGGGGACCGAAACCTGGCAGTTCATGGACGACGGCAAGGTCGTGACGGTTCAGCCGCAGGGGCGCTTCAAGGCCGACAACGGCATCGCCCTGACGGTTGCTGCGGCAGCGGGACTGGGCATTGCCTGGCTCCCCGATTGCCTGACCCATGACCATCTGGTTTCCGGAGCCCTCGTTCCGATCATGACGCGCTATCCACCCCCGTCGGCCGGTGTCTATGTCGTTCGCCCGCCCAGTCAGCATCCGGCGCGCAAGGTCCGGATCCTGACCGAGATGCTGATCGAGCATTTCCAGCAGAACCCGGACGTCTGGGGCCTCGACCGGTAGAATTCCGGTGGCGCGGTGCTCGGCCGGGCAATGGGGCGCGACGGCCGCTCGGCCGCCCCCGGCCCCTGCGGGGCGGCCGGAGCGTTCCCGTTTGCGCGACACGGCTTCGCGGATCGCGGGGCTAGTGGCGGAGACGCCCGCTCGCCAGGTTGGGCACGTCAACGCGGCATCCGCCTTCGCCCCGGCGGGGGCGGAGCCGTGCGCAAGCCCGAGGAAGAGCCAGGCATCATGAGTTGGAACCCAGGACTTGAACCGGGCAGCCCCGACGAGGTGGGCGTCGATGCGATCGAGACCCTCATCGTGCCGCGGAGCCGCGACCTTGGCGGCTTCGAGGTTCGGCGCGCCCTGCCGGCGCCGAACCGCCAGATGGTCGGGCCGTTCATCTTCTTCGATCAGGCCGGCCCGGCCGAGATGCTGACCGGGCAGGGCGTCGATGTGCGGCCGCACCCGCACACCGGTCTCGGCACCGTTACCTACCTCTTTCGCGGCGATTTCCATCACCGGGACAGCACCGGCGCCGACCAGGTCATCCGTCCCGGCGAGCTGAACTGGATGGTCGCCGGGCGCGGCGTCACCCATTCGGAGCGCACGACGGCGGCCGCCAGAAGCGGTCCGAACAGCCTGTTCGGCATCCAGACCTGGCTGGCTCTGCCCGACAGCCATGAGGACATGGCGCCGCTGTTCGAGCATCACGGCAGGGAGGCGATGCCGGTGATCGAGGATCGCGGCGTCTCGGTCCGGCTGATCCTCGGGCACGCTTATGGCGCGGCGGCCCCGGCGACGATGTACTCCGAGACGTTCTACGCCGACGTGAGGCTCGAAGCCGGGCACCGGCTGCCCATGCCGGACGATCACGAGGACCGGGGCATCTACATCGTCGAAGGCTCGATCTCGGTCGCCGGCCAGGACTTCGAGGCAGGCCGGATGATGGTCTTCCGCCCCGGCGACCGGATCACCATCGCGGCGGGCGCCAGGGGCGCCCGGCTGATGATCCTGGGCGGGGCAACGCTCGCCGGGCCACGCTATCTCTGGTGGAACTTCGTCGCTTCCTCCAGGGAGCGCATTGAAGAAGCCAAGGCCGCCTGGCGGGCGCAGGACTGGGGCAAGGGACGCTTCGATCTTCCGGCCGATGACCGGGACGAGCACATCCCGCTGCCGGACTGACGGGCGGCCGTTGGAACACCGCTCGCACGCGCCGGGCGGTTCAGTACGATGCGAGCGGCATCGCGGATCGAGCGAGTGCGGAACGGAGACTGCCAATGAGCGACAAGTGGCCCCACCTCACCTATCTCGGCTGGCGCGAGACGTGCTCCGCCCTGCATCTCTATTTGCAGATCGCCGGCAAGTACAGGCTGGCGCATTCCCCGTGGCTCAACCACTCCTGGAATGCGACCTTCTATGTCACCCCGAACGGCCTGGCATCGTCGCCGATCCCGGACGGCCCCGGCATCGAGATCCTGTTCGACCTTCGAAACCACATGGTCGTGGGCACCTGCGGCGCGGGGCGGCGGGCGTCGTTTGCGCTCGGACCGTCGACGGTCGCGGCGTTCCACGCCAGCTTCGTCCGGCTGATCTCCGACCTCGGCGGCACGCCGACCTTCGACGGCAGGCCGAACGAGGTGCCGGACCCGGTTCCGTTCAGCGAGGATCATCGCGAACGGCCCTACGACCGCGACGCCGTGCACGATTTCCATCAGGCTTTGATCGCGGTCGACAGCGTCTTCAAGAGGTTCCGCACTTCCTTTCTCGGCAAGTCCAGCCCTGTCCACCTCTTCTGGGGCAGCTTCGATCTGGCCGTCACCCGCTTCTCGGGACGGCGCGCCCCTCTCCATCCCGGCGGCATCCCGGCATTGCCGGACGACGTGGCGCAGGAGGCCTACGACCGCGAGGTCTCGTCGGCGGGCTTCTGGCCGGGCGGCGGCGGCATCGACTACCCCTGCTTCTATGCCTACGCCTATCCGGCGCCGAACGGTTTCCGGGGGGCCTCGGTCCAGCCCGACGCCGCCTTCTGGCATGACGGCCTGTCGGAGTTCGTGCTGCCCTACGATGCCGTGCAGTCGGCGGCCGACCCCGACGAGACCCTGATGGCCTTCCTCGTCTCGACCTACGCGGCGGCCGCCGATCTCGGCGGGTGGGACCGCGATCTGCTGGAATGCGCGCAGGGGCAGCCGCGTCGGGTGCGGCCTCCGGACGCCGAACTGCCGAGGGTCGCGCCGCTGGCGGCCGACCGGGAGGTCGAACGGGAGGATGGCGCATCGAAGGGGCGCTACCGGGTGGTCGTCGATGGCGTCGAAGCCGAGATGACCTACAGCCGGGCCGGCGCGGCGCTGATCATCATCGACCACACAGCCGTTCCCGCGGCCTTGCGTGGCCGCAAGGTCGGCGAGCGGCTGGTGCGCCAGGCGGTCGAGGATGCCCGGAGCGAAGGAGTCGCCGTCATTCCGCTCTGTCCGTTCGCCAAAGCGCAGATCGACCGCCATCCGGAATGGCAAGACGTGCTGCGCCGGCCGGCCGGGCGGTGACCCTACAGACCCCGCGGTCGGCTCCATCGCCGCGCCGCCGGGCGTCCCTCAGGCCGTTGCCGGCGCCGTGCACGGCGGGGGTTGGTTCTCAAGCCGTTTCGACCCGATCGGGTGAGCCCGCCCGATCGGGAAGGGCGCTAGCCAGCGAGCCGTCGTTCGAGGATGCGGGCCAGGATCGAGGCGCCGACCGGCAGGATACCGTCGTCGAGAAGGAACCCCGGATTGTGCAGCGGGATGTCGCCCGCGTGGCCGACCCAGCAATAGGCCCCGGGCACGACGCGCAACATGTCGGCGAAGTCCTCGCTGCCCATGAACGGCCGGGGCGTGGTGTCGACGCCCTCCTTTCCGACCACGTCGCCGACGGCCTCGGCCAGCGCGCCGGTCTCGTCGGGGTGGTTTTCCAGCACCGTGAACACGTCCCGCACGTCCACCTCGATCGTGACGTCGAAGCTCTGCGCGAAGCCCGCGCACATGCGCTCCAGACGGCTGCGGACAAGCGCGCCGACGCCGTCGTCGAAGAAGCGGATCGTGCCGGCAAGCAGGGCTTCCTCGGGGATGATGTTGTAGGCCGTCCCGGCGATGATCTTCGTGATCGACAGAACCGCGGCCGCCAGCGGATCGACGTTGCGGCTGACGATGCTCTGCAGGCTCTGGGCGAGGGCGGTCGCGACGATCACCGGGTCCTTCGCATCCTGGGGCCGCGCCGCATGGCTGCCGCGTGCCCGGATCCGGATGTCGAAGAAGAACGCACCGGCCATGGCCTTGCCGGGAAACACCGAGACCTTGCCCGGCGGCAGGTCGGGCGCGTTGTGCAGGCCGTAGATCTCGTCACAGGGAAACCGCTCGAACAGCCCGTCGGCAATCATCGCGCGGGCGCCGCCGAGGCCTTCCTCGGCCGGCTGGAAGATGAAGACGGCGGTGCCGGCGAAGTCCCGTGTCTCCGCAAGATAGCGCGCGGCGCCCAGCAGCATGGTGGTGTGGCCGTCATGGCCGCAGCCGTGGAAGCGGCCGGGGTTCGTGGAGCGGAACGGCAGGTTGGTCTGTTCGTCCATCGGCAGCGCATCCATGTCGGCGCGCAGGCCGACGCGCCGATTGCCGGCATGGCGACCTTGCAGCACCCCCACCACCCCCGTGCCGCCGATGCCCGGGTGAACCTCGATGCCCCACGCCTGCAGGCGCTCGACCACGACCGCCGAGGTGCGGGTCTCCTCGAAACCGATCTCGGGATGCGCGTGCAGGTCGCGGCGGATGTCGACGAGCTCGTCGGTGAAGTCGGAGATCCGGGAAATGACGGTCATGTCCGTATCCTTGTCGTCGTGGCCGCGCTGCGGGAAGCGCAGCATGGCGGCGTCCGTCGTCTCAATCGGCGTCCGGCGCGGGCGCGGCACCGGTCTGCCTGGAGCCAAGCAGCGCAATGGCGTCGGCCAGCTCGTTCAGCCGCTCCAGCAGCCGCTGCCGTCCGTCGTCACCCAGCGGTTCGAGCCGCGCGGCCTGGGCCGCGAAGACCACCGGGATGACCTCGTTGATGACGTCTTCGCCGGCGGCGGTGAGCTGGATCCGCACGGTGCGCCGGTCCGACGGCTCGGGCAGGCGGGCGACCAGATGGAGATCCTCCAGCTTGTTCAGCCGGCTCGTCAATCCGGCGCCGCTGAGCAGCAGATGACGGGACAGCACCTTCGGCGTGAGGCAGTAGGGCGCGCCGGCGCGCCTGAGCGCCGTCAACACGTCGTAGGTGCCGCGCACCAGCCCGTACGGGGCCAGCACGTCGTCGATGAACGCCGTCGCCTGCAGGTGGATCTGGCCGATCAGCCCGTAGATGCGGACGGGGGTGGGATCGATGTCCGGCCGCTCCGTCTGCCACTGGCGGAAGATCTCGTCGACCTGCTCGCGTGCGGCGCGGGTCTCCGCCGATCGTCGGCGCGGCCGGCGGGCCGGCCCCTCGGCTGCCGCCGGCGTCCCGTTTCCGTTTCGAACCGGGCGGTCCTCAGCTGGCATCACGGTTCCCCTCGTTCGCTTCGACGCCGTCGCGCGCCCGTCCGGCCGTCGCTCACGTCGTCCAGCCGACGACCCTGCGCTGCGCCGCCTCGATGGCGCCGAATAGCACGACACCCATCAAGGTGAGCACAATGATCGCCGCAAAGGCGAGCGGCGTCTGCGACTGCGACGTCGACATCAGGATGAGATAGCCGAGGCCCTCCTGGGCTGCGACGAACTCGCCGATGACGGCGCCGATGATGGCGAAGGTGATCGCCACCTTGCAGCCGGTGAAGAGATGCGGGAGCGCGTAGGGCATCCGCAGCCGGCGGAAGATCATCACCTCCGAGGCGCGCAGCGAACGCATGAGATCGAGCATGCCCCTGGGCGCGGATTCCAGCCCCGCCACCACGTTCACCAGGATCGGGAAGAAGCAGACGAGCACCACGATGACGATCTTCGGCCATTCGTTGATGCCGAACCACAGCGTGACCAGCGGGGCGATCGCCACCTTCGGCACGGATTGCAGCGCCAGGACGATCGGGTAGATCACCCGGCGGGCCCGCGCGCTGAACGCGAGGATCATCGCCAGCGGCACCGAGAGGACGAGGGCAAGGGCGAAGCCCACCACCGTCTCCCGGAGCGTCACGATGCTGTTGAAGAAGAGCTCGGGCGCCCAGAGGACGGCCGCTTCCCAGATTTCGGTGGGCGCGGGCAGGATCCAGGTGGGCACCGCGAAGGCCCGCACGCCGACCTCCCAGACGACGAGCAGCAGGACGTAGACGATGGGGGTGGTCGCCCGGTCGGCGACGCGGGAAAACGTGCTCACAGCCGCGCCTGTCCCCGGTCTGCCCCGAAGAACATGGCTCTGACGGTGCGCATGATCTCCTGAAAGCGCGGGTGGTTTTCGGTTTCGATGGTGCGCGGCCGCGGCAGGTCCACCTCGATGTCGGCGCGGATCACGCCCGGGCGCGCCGACATGACGATCACCCGGTCGCCGAGCAGGATCGCTTCGCCGATGTCGTGGGTGATCAGCAGGGCGGTGCGCGACAGCTCCTGCCAGAGGCGGGAGAGCTCCAGCGACAGCTCTTCGCGCGTCAGCGCGTCGAGCGCGCCGAACGGCTCGTCGAGAAGCAGCAGCTGCGGATCGGACAGCATCGCCCGGCAGAACGCGGCGCGCTGCTTCATGCCGCCGGAGAGCATCTGCGGCTTGTGATGGGCGAACTCCTTGAGGCCGGTGAGTTCCAGGAGCCGGAATGCCCGTTCGCGCGCCTCATCCTTGGCCATCCCGAAGACGTCCGCCGGCAGGAGCACGTTCTCCAGCACGCTCGCCCACGGAAACAGCACGTGGTCCTGGAACACGATGCCGACGTCGCGCGAAGGCCCGTCAAGCGGCGCTCCGCCGCGGGTCATGGTGCCCGAGCTCGGGGCATCCAGGCCGGCGATCAGGCGCAGCAGGGTGGACTTGCCGCAGCCCGACGGGCCGACCACCGAGACGAAGCTGCTCGTCTCGATCGCCAGGTCGATCGGGCCGAGCGCGTGCACGGCCTGACGGTCGCCGCCGAAGGTCTTGGTGACGCCCTTGAGGTCGATCATCGCCGCGCAGCTGCCTTGGCCTGCCGGAGAAGCGCCCCGGCCGGATGCCGGGGCGACAGGCGGGACGGGGCCCGCGTTGCTGGACGGAGCGCAGATCACTCGACGAAGCCCGGGGCGTAGACGTCCTTCGCCTCGACCGGATTGTTGAGCTGGAAGTTCTCCGAGATCACCTCCACCGTGCTCGCGACCCGGGCCGGATCGATCTCGCCGAGCTTCTGGCCGGGCACCTGCGCGAGTTCGGCGACGGCCTCCGTCTCGCCCTTGCCGACCTCCGGCGCGATCTGCTTCTGGTACTTGGCGAGGATCTCCGCGGCCTCGTCCGGATCGGCGAACGAATCCTCCATGCCCTTGATGGTGGCGCGCACGAAGGCCTTCACCATCTCGGGGTTGGTCTCGATCGTCTCTTCGGTCGCGATGATGCCGTTGCCGTAGTAGTCGAGGCCGGCATCCTTGTAGGCGAGGCGGGTGAGCTTCTTCGGCGCGGCGGTGGCGGCGAGCAGCGGCTCGCCGACGATGAACTGGCCGATGGCGTCGACCCGGCCGTTGGAGAGCAGCGACGGCAGCGACCCGCTCTCCGCGGCCACCCACTCGACCTTGTCGGGGTCGATGCCTGCCGCCTTGGCGTAGGCCGGGAAGAGCAGCCGGATCGAGCTCGAGGCGGTGTCGGCGACGGTCTTGCCCTCGAGGTCCTTCGGACCGGTGATGCCGCTGTCGGCGAGCGCGTAGAGCGCCTGCGGCGGCGAGGCGTAGACGATGGAGACCAGCTTCACCGGAACGCCGTCGTTGCCGCGAGCGAGGATCAGCGATCCGGCGTCGGCGAACCCGATCTGGGCGGCCCCGGCGGCGACCTTCTTGATGGCGTCGGCCGAGCCCTGGCCGCGCAGGATGCTCACGTCGAGGCCTTCGTCCTTGTAGTATCCCTTGTCGAGCGCGACGTAGTAGTAGGCATGGCGGCCGTTGAAGCCGAAGTCGGTGATGAAGTTCACGTCCTCGGCCTGTGCCGCCGAGGCGGCGGTGCCGACGATCAGCCCGGCAAGGGCGGCATACCTCAGGATTTTCATGGTCTACCTCGACTGCTGAAGGCGCTGTTCCTGGGAAGAAGGTCGATGCGTGGGTGCGCCATGGCGGACTGCAACGCGCGGCGCGACGACCTCGTGAAGCGCCTGTCCCCCTGCCGCCGGATCTTCCTGGCGAAGTCCGCTGATATCGTTCGCTATCGAATGAAATAAGCGTAGGGGCACGCCGCTTGGGGGTCAACGCGAGGGCGACGCAAATGATAGGCAGATGGGCGCCGCGGACTGCTCAATCGATCGGCATTCTGGCCAAAATGCAAGCATATCCCCTTGTGCAGACCGACATGGCTGCAATTTGGCGGGGCCTCGCTTGACAGGGTGAAGCCGGCCTGAATACCGTTATTCATTCGCTATCGAACGACTTGGTTCGACGGTGCGCGCGGACCGCTCGGTCCGTTCGGCAGTCCGCGGCATCCCAGACCGGCCCGCTGTCTCGCCGCGGTCGCGGACGGCGACCCGTTCCACTTCGCGGGGAAGCGCTTTCGCGGCCCGGGCGCAGCGGTCTGCCGTCGCTGCGGCCGCCGCGCACGTCTCCGCATTCAGAAGGTCGCGCAATGGATCTCGGAACCAGAATCGCAGTGGTGGGCGGCGGGCTTGGCGGGCTCACCGCGGCCGGCCTGCTCCAGCGGCAGGGCCACGCCGTCACGGTCTACGAGCAGGCGGAGAGCTTCTCGCGCATCGGCGCCGGGATCATTCTCAGCGCCAATCCGGTGAAGGTGCTGCAGCGGCTTGGCCTCGAGCCGGGCCTCGTCGCCCGCGGGATCAAGCCGGACGCCTATGTCAGCCGTCACTGGGAGACCGGCGAGACGACCTACGAGATCGAGTTCGATGCGGCCTCCGAGCGTCGCTACGGGGCGCCCTATCTGAACGTGCACCGCGCCGACCTGCACGATCTGCTGCAGGAGCCGCTGCGCCCCGGCACGCTGCTGTTCGGCCACCAGCTGGCCGGCATCGAGACCCGCGGCGAGGCGCTCCTTCTGCGCTTCGGCAACGGCGCGACGGCCGAGGCCGACATCGTCATCGGCGCCGACGGCATCGACTCGCGGGTCCGCGAGGCGCTGTTCGGTGTCGAGCCGCCGCGCTACACCGGGCGCATCGCGCCGCGGGCGGTGTTCCCGAGCGCGCAGATGGACGGCCTGGCGATCCGCGACTGCACCAAATGGTGGGGCCCCGACCGGCACATTCTGACCTACTACATGACGAAGCGGCGCGACGAGGTCTACGTCATGGGCGCGACGCCCGCGCCCGCGTGGGACCTCGAGCAGGGGGTCGTCGACGGCAGCCGGCAGGATTTTCTCGACACCTTCGGCCACTTTCACTCCGACCTCGTCCGCGTCATCGAGAAGGCCTCCAACGTCACCGTCTGGCCGATCTGCGATCGCCCCCGCAACGACCGCTGGAGCGACGGGCGGATCGTGCTGCTGGGCGACGCCTGCCACGCCATGCGGCCGTACATGGCGGCCGGCGGCGCGATGGCCATCGAGGACGCGGCCATCCTCACCCGCTGTCTCACCCGGTTCGACGACCCGCAGACCGCGTTCGCCGTCTACGCGGCGACCCGCATCCCGCGGGTCGGCGAGGTGCAGCGCATCTCGATCGAGAACACCTGGATGCACGGCCCGACGGAGGTCGACTGGTTCTTCTGCTACGACCCGTGCACCGCCGAACTCGCCCAGCCCGTCACCGCATAGAGCGCGTCCCGATCGGGCGGGCATGTCCGACCGACGGGACGCGGCGTCCGTTCAAGCGACCAAGCTCCGAGGCCGACTGCGATGCCCCTTCTGCCCCCTGATCCCATGATCGAACGCGACCTCGTCGGCTACGGCGAAACGCTGCCGGATCCCGCCTGGCCGGGCGGCGCCCGCATCGCGGTCAACTTCAACCTCAACGTCGAGGGGGGCGGCGAGGCAAGCCTCGCCAACGGCGATCCGGTCTCGGAAGGGATGCTCAACGACATCGGCGTGGAGACCAAGACCGGCAAGCGGGTGCCGCTGGTGGAGTCGCTGTTCGAATACGGCGCGCGACGCGGCGTCTGGCGCGTGCTGGAGATCTTCCGCGCCCATGACATCAGGATCAGCGTGCTCGGGGTCGTCCGCGCGCTGGAGCAGAACCCGGAGCTCGCCCGCGCCTTCGTCCGCGACGGCCACGAGGTGGTCAGCCACGGCTACCGCTGGATCGACTACGTGGAGGTGCCGGAGGATGTCGAGCGGGAGCACGTCCGGCTGGCCGTCGAAGGCCTGACGCGTCTCCTCGGCGAACGGCCGCTCGGCTGGATGACCGGACGGCCCGGCCCCAACACGCGGCGGCTCGTGGCGGAGGAGGGCGGCTTCCTCTACGACCGGGATTCGCTCGCCGACGAGCTGCCCTACTGGGTCCGCATGCCGGGCGGCCCGCATCTGGTCATCCCGTACTCCTACGAGACCAACGACAACCGCTTCAACGAGAACAGCGGCTTCTCGACCGCTGACGACTTCTTCCACTACATGCGCGACGCCTTCGACCTGCTCTACCGCGAGGGCGAGCAGGGCGCGCCCAAGCTGCTGTCCATCGGCCTCCACGACCGGCTCATCGGCCGCCCGGGCCGCGCCGTCGGCCTCATCCGTCTCCTGGAGCACATGCGCGGCTTCGACGGCGTCTGGTTCTGCCGCGGCATCGACATCGCCCGCCACTGGCGCGCGACGTTTCCGCCGCCGTCGGAACCGGGCTGAGACAGCCGGCCCGCGCGCGCAGCTCCCCGGCACCCGGGAGGAGCCGCCGCGATTGACAATTTCCATATTTCCATATTTATGGAGATATGGTTTCAAACGATGCCGTCACGGCGCTGTCCGCGCTTGCCCAGGAGACCCGGCTCGCGGTCTTCCGCCTTCTCGTCAATGCCGGGATGGAAGGGCAGACCGTCGGCCGGATCGGCGAAGCCCTCGGGCTCCCCTCCGCGACGCTGTCCTTTCACCTGAAGGAACTGAAGCACGCCGGGCTTGTCGCGGTTCGCCGCGACGGCCGCTCGCTGGTCTACAGCGCGAACTTCGCTGCCATGAACGCCCTCATCGACTACCTCACCCGCAATTGCTGCCAGGGCAATGCCGCGGCCTGCTCCCCCTCGGCCATGGGCACCGCGCAGCGGATCCGCGCATGAGCGCCGATCGCCCCGGTCCCGCAGCACCCGCCCGAACGGATCGCGCGCCCCGTTCCTGCCCGGCCGCGACATGGGAGGCCCACCATGGCTGACGAGGCCATCTCCACGGCCGTCGATCTGCCGAACGTCGATCCGGCGTGCCTCGAGCCGATCGACGTCGCGGCGCTGGCCGGCGCCGACGCGCCGCCGCATCCGCCGCGCATCCTGCTGCTGCACGGATCGTTGCGCGAGCGCTCCTTCTCCCGCTTCGCGGCGGAGGAGGCCGGCCGGCTGCTGCGCTGGTACGGCGCCGAAACCCGCAGTTTCGACCCGAGGGGGCTGCCGCTCCCCGACGCCGAAGGCGCGGAGCATCCGAAGGTCAAGGAACTGCGCGAACTCGCCATGTGGTCGGAGGGGATGGTCTGGTCCTCGCCGGAACGGCACGGCGCCATGAGCGCCGTCATGAAGGCGCAGATCGACTGGCTGCCCCTCTCGCTCGGCGGCGTCCGCCCGACCCAGGGCAAGACGCTGGCGCTGATGCAGGTCTGCGGCGGCTCGCAGAGCTTCAATGCCCTCAACCAGATGCGCGTCCTCGGCCGCTGGATGCGCATGGTGACGGTTCCGAACCAGTCGTCGGTCGCCAAGGCGTTCAACGAGTTCGACGACGCCGGCCGGATGCGGCCCTCGCCCTACTACAACCGCATCGTCGACGTGATGGAGGAACTGATGAAGTTCACCATCCTGACACGCGGCCGGTCGGCCTATCTGACCGACCGCTATTCCGAACGCGTGGAGAGCCCCGAAGCCCTGTCACGACGGGTCAACCAGCGCTCGCTCTGAACGGCGGCGACCAGCGGCGCGGAGACCGGCCCTGCAGGAAGGCGGCGCGCCCGGGAAGTCTGCCGGACCCGCCGGCCGGTCGGCCGGGCGCTCAGGGGGCGTTCCGCTGGGACGGATCGCGCAGGAATGCCGCCTCGACGTCGGCCACGCTCCGGTGCTGCCGGGCAGCTTCCGCCCACCAGGCGAGCTGCCGCATGCCGCGATCGAGATAGCCAGACCATCGCTCGGCATCGATGCCGTCCGCGAAGGTGCCATCCTCGTCGAACACCTCCTGGGCTTTCGGCACGTGGATCATGGCCGACACCGGGAGGCAGCCGAGTTCGCTCAGAAAGGTGCGCATGTTCACCGCCGCCCGGGCGCCGCCCCATTGGCCCGCGGAATAGGTGGCGATCAGGCTCGGCTTGTAGGACCACAGCGAGCTGCCGAAGTGGTTCAAAAGGTCGGCGAGCGCCGGGCTCATCGCATGGTTGTATTCCGGGCTCACCATCACGTAGCCGTCGGCGGCGGCGATGGCCTTCGCCAGGTCCTCCAGGTCGGCGGGGGCGCGACCGTTCGCGTAGGCGAAGTGCGGCTTGAACGTGCGTCCGAGATCGACCGACATCGGGTCAATGAGGCTGGCGTCGTGACCGCCCTGGGCAAGCCTCGCGGTGCATGCCCGCGCCACCCGGAGCCCCAGCCGCGCCGGCCGTGGGGGCGTGCTGTCGCGCACCGTGCCGAGGAAGACCAATATCCTGAGCATCTGGGGCTTTCCTCTCGCTTCTGCATGCCGGGCGTGGATCTTCATGTTTGAAGCCTAGCAGAAGACGCTCCGGACAGTCCGCGAAGGCGGCCGGCTCAAGCCGCTCGCCGCCCAGCCCGCAGCTATTTCGACAAATCTCGAAATAGATCTTGACTCGGCGGTGCGCCGGCAGCCATATATTTCCATGGATATCGAAATAGCATCACGACAGCTTGAGGCGCTGGGGAACCGGACCCGTCTCGGGATCTACAGGGCCCTCGTCCGGGCGGGGTCCGCCGGGCTGCCGGTCGGGCGGCTGCAGGAGTGCATGGGCGTCGCCCTTTCGACCCTGTCGCATCACCTGAAGCGCCTGATCGCAACGGGGCTGGTGACCCAGGAGCGGCAGGGCACCACCCTGATCTGCCGGGCGCACTACCCCGCCATGAACGCGCTGATCGGCTATCTGGCGGACGAATGCTGTGCGGACGCCGTCGGCACGCCCGTCGCGGAGCGTGAGGCAGCCAAGCGCTGAGGGTCCTTCCGGGAGCCGCAAGTCCACACTCTCGAAAGCACGCGAACATGAGGAGCCGTCAGATGCCGAAGGCGACAAGCGTGGGCCATCCGGTTGCCGTGATCGGCGCCGGCCCCGTGGGGCTGGCGGCCGCGGCGCGCCTGGTGGAGCAAGGGCTCACCCCGCTCGTTCTGGAGAAGGGGCCGGCCGTGGCAAGTTCGCTGCGCGCCTGGGGGCACGTGCGCGTCTTCACGCCGTGGGAGCTCAACATCGACGCGGCCGCGCGCGCCCTGCTTCGGAGGACCGGATGGATCGAGCCGGATCCCCGCGCCCTGCCGACCGGCGCCGACCTCGTCCGCGCTTACCTCCAGCCGCTGGAGGCCCATCCGGCGATCGCACCGCATCTCGTGCTGGAGGCGCGGGTGACGGCGATCACGCGGGCCGGTTTCGACAAGATGCGGTCGGCCGGGCGGGAGGAGCGACCGTTCGAAATCCGCTGGCAGGACCGTGCGGGCAGGGAGCGACGCGCCCTGGCTGCGGCGGTGATCGACGCCTCCGGCACATGGGATCAGCCGAACCCGATGGGCGCCGACGGCCTCTGCGTGCCCGGCGAGACCGGGGCAGGGGACGTGGTCGCCTACGGCATTCCCGACATCCTCGGAGCCGACCGGATGCGCTACCGGGATCGCCACGTTCTCGTGGTCGGCAGTGGTCACTCCGCCATTCACGCGGTGCTCGATCTCATCGCGCTCGGGCATGCGCATCCGGCGACGCGGGTCACGTGGGCGATCCGCACCGACACCGTCGACAAGCTCCTCGGCGGCGGCCTGAACGACCGGTTGCCCAAGCGCGGCGCGCTCGGGATCGCCGCAACGGAAGCGATTTCCGCCGGGCATCTCGATCTGCTGGCGGGCTTCGCGGCGCAAGCGGTGGAACGGGAGGGCGGCGGCGTCATCGTTCGCGGCCTGCGTGGCGGCGAGGCGATCGACCTTGCGGTCGACCGGATCGTCGTCGCCACCGGCTTCCGTCCCGGGCTCGACATGGTGCGGGAACTGCGCGTCGAGCTGGATCCGGCCGTCGAGGCACCGCCGGCGCTCAGTCCCCTGATCGACCCGAACCTTCACTCCTGCGGCACCGTACGGCCGCACGGCGTCGTCGAGCTCGCCCATCCGGAGACCGGCTTCTACATCGCCGGCTCCAAGTCCTACGGACGCGCGCCGACCTTCCTGATGGCGACCGGATACGAGCAGGTCCGCTCCATCGTGGCCGAGATCGCCGGCGACGCGGTGGCCGCCCGGGAGGTCCGGCTCGTGCTCCCGGAAACCGGCGTCTGCAGCGCCGGACCCGTCGTTCGACCGCTGCAGGCGGGAACGGCGGCCCCCGAATGCTGCGGCGGCGCGGCACCAGCCGGCATCGACGCCTGCTGCCGCGCGGACGCCGAGGCGAAGGAGGCGGGCGGCGAGGGATGCGGCTGCGGCAGCAGCGGCCGGACCGGACCGGAGCCCGCGCCCGCTTCCTGCGGCAACGTGCCGGCATGACGGACGCCGCTGCCGGCCACAGCGGGCAGCCATCGGCCCGGCGCTACCGCGTCCTGTCCGCCCTCGGCATCGGGCAGATCATCGCCTGGGGCTCGTCCTACTATCTGCCAGCCGTGCTGGGGTATCCGATCTCCGAGGCGACGGGCTGGTCCTACGCGTGGGTGACCGGTGGCCTGTCGCTGGGCCTTCTCGTCTCCGGGCTCGTCGCGATCCGCGTCGGGCGGGCCATTCAGACCTACGGCGGCCGGCCGGTCCTGGCGACGAGCTCCCTGCTGATGGCGGCGGGTCTCGCCCTGCTCGCGATCGCCCCCAACCTCGCGGTCTACATGGCGGGCTGGCTGGTGCTGGGGCTCGCGATGGGCGGCGGCCTCTACGACGCCGCCTTCTCGACGCTCGGCCGGCTCTATGGCGAGACGGCGCGGACGGCGATCTCGAGCCTGACCCTGTGGGGCGGGTTCGCCAGCACGGTCTGCTGGCCGCTGTCGGCCTTCCTGGTGGAAAGCGTCGGCTGGCGCGGCACCTGCCTCGCCTATGCGCTCATCCATCTGTGCCTGGTGCTGCCGCTCCACCTGTTCGCCGTGCCGCGCGAGCCGCGCGAGCCGCGGCGGGAGGTGCCGAGGCGGACCGACGGCCGGCTGCCCTCCGAGGGCGGCACCGGGCTCACGGGCCGGCGGTTCGCCGTCTTCGCGCTCCTGGCCGCCATTCTGACGTCGGGCAGCATGATCGCGGCGATGTACTCGGTCCACATCATCACGATCCTGCAGGCGAACGGGCTGACGCTGGCGGCGGCCGTCGGGCTCGGCGCGCTCGTCGGCCCCTCCCAGGTCGGGGCGCGGATCGTCGAGCGCCTCGCCGGCACGCGCCATCACCCGATCTGGACCCTCTTCGCCGCGTCGCTGCTGGTCGCGGCAGGCCTCGTCGTGCTGGTGCTCGCCCCGGCCGTGCCCGCCGTCGCCCTGATCGCCTACGGTGCCGGAAACGGCATCTGGTCGATCGCCCGCGGAACGCTCCCGCTGACGGTCTTCGGGGCCTCCGGCTACGCCGTGCTGATGGGACGCCTCGCAACCCCCAGCCTCGTCGCCCAGGCGGTCTCGCCCTCCATCGGGGCGCTTCTCATGCAGGCGTTCGGAGCTTCGACCACCCTGTCGGTGCTCGGGGCGATGGCCGCCTGCAACGTCGCCGGCGTCGGCGTGCTGTGGATCGTGCTGCGGAGCGGCGCGTCGGCGGAGGCGCGGTAGCGCCGCTCCGCCTGCCGCGGCAAGGCCGGCCGGTTCCGAGCAACCGTGGTGTCGCGCGTGCGGGCGGCGCAGCGGTCCCCCCGTCGCCCGGAAGCCTCCGGCGGCAGGCGGTCAGGCGCGCCGCACCACCTCGCCGTCCTCTTTGGCAAACGCGCCGATGTCCGGGTTCGGCAGGATGTCGAGGACCGTCTCCGACGGACGGCAGAGCTTCACGCCCTTCTGGGTCACGACGATCGGCCGGTTGATCAGGATCGGGTGGGCAAGCATCAGGTCGATCAGCGCGTCGTCGGTCCATTCCGGGCCGTCGAGGCCGAGCGCGTCGTAGGGCGTGCCCTTGCGGCGCAAGAGGTCGCGCACGGGCATCCCCATCCGGTCGATCAGGTCGACCAGCACCTCGCGCGACGGCGGCGTCTTCAGGTACTCGATCACCTCCGGCTCCTCGCCGGACTGGCGGATCATCGCCAGGACGTTGCGCGAGGTGCCGCAGTCGGGGTTGTGGTAGATCGTGATGGCCACGGTCTGTCTCTCCTTGATCATCAGGACGTCGATCATCGGGACGTCGGGTCCGGGCGACCCGCCTGCAGGGACCTGATCGCCCCTCATGTCCGGGAGCGGCAGGCGCGCGGACAGCCGGTATCCAGCCGTCCTCGTCCCGCTCCGGCTCCGCTCACGCCTTCGGAAAGTGGCGCTGGGTGGCATTCGCGAAGGCCACCAGCGACAGCATCACCGGCACCTCGACGAGCACGCCCACCACGGTCGCGAGGGCCGCGCCGGAGCCGAGCCCGAACAGCCCGATCGCCACCGCAACGGCCAGCTCGAAGAAGTTCGAGGTGCCGATCATCGCGCACGGGGCGGCCACGTTGAACGGCACCCGCCAGGCCCAGGCCGCGGCATAGGTCAGCGCGAAGATCCCGTAGGACTGGATCAGGAGCGGCACCGCGATCATCACGATCAGGATCGGTTGCGCGACGATCACGTGCCCCTGGAAGCCGAACAGCAGCACCACGGTGGCGAGCAGCCCGATCACCGAGACCGGCTTCAGGGCGGCGGTGAAGCGCCCGACGGCGGCCTCGGCGTTCTCGCCGCGGCGGGCGTGGGAGGTCAGCCAGCGCCGCGTCGCCGCCCCGGCGGCCAGCGGGATGACGATGTAGAGGACGACCGAGAGGATCAGCGTCTCCCACGGCACCGAGATCTCGGTGACGCCGAGCAGCAGCGCCACGATCGGGGCGAAGGCGAACACCATGATGATGTCGTTCACCGACACCTGGACGAGGGTGTAGGCCGGATCGCCCCGGGTCATCTGCGACCACACGAAGACCATCGCGGTGCAGGGCGCCGCGCCGAGCAGGATCAGTCCGGCGATGTATTCCTGTGCGCTGGCCGGATCGATCCACCGCGCGAACACGACCTCGAAGAACAGGACGCCGAGGGCGGCCATGGTGAACGGCTTGATCAGCCAGTTCACCACCAGCGTGAGCACCAGCCCCTTCGGCCGGTCGCCGATGTGGCGCAGGCTGGCGAAGTCGACCGCCACCATCATCGGGTAGACCATCGCCCAGATCAGGATCGCGACCGGGAAATTGACCGACGCGTATTCCAGCCCGGCCAGCGCCCCGAACACGCCGGGCAGCAGGTTGCCGAGAACCAGGCCGGCGAGGATGCACAGCGCCACCCACACCGACAGCCACTTCTCGAAGAAGCCGATGCCGCCCGCGGGCGGGTCGGCCAGTGCTGCGGACTGTGTGGTCATGTCATTCTCTCGACCGGACGGGAGGATCAGGCTTCTTCGGGAAGGGGCTTCTTGCCGATTTCGTCGAGCTGGCGCTGCAGCGAGAGCGCATCGAGCGACGACATCGGCAGGTTGAGGAAGATGGAGATGCGGGAGTTGAGCATCCGGAACGTGTCGGCGAAGGCGAACCGCTTCTCCGCCTCGTTGCCTTCGGCGGCGGCCGGATCCGGCAGGCCCCAGTGGGCCGTCATCGGCTGGCCGGGCCAGACCGGGCAGCTTTCGGCCGCCGCCTGGTCGCAGACGGTGAAGACGAAGTCCATCGCCGGCGCCCCCGGTTCGGCGAACTCCGACCAGTCCTTGGAGCGCAGGTCCTCTGTCTGGAAGTTGAGCCGCTGCAGGAGCTCGATCGCGTAGGGGTGGACCGCGCCTTTGGGGTGGCTGCCGGCGGAATAGGCGCGGAAGCGTCCGGCGCCGTCCCGGTTCAGGATCGCCTCCGCCATGATCGAGCGGGCGGAATTGCCGGTGCACAGAAACAGCACGTTCTTTGGGGTGGTGGTCATCGCAGGGTCTCCCGGCCCGCCGCACGGGCGGGCGCTCTCGATAAAGTCCACGACGGGTGCGCACACCTGCGGATTGCCGTGGCAGCAGTCCTGCATGAGATAGACGAGAAGATCCCGTGCACCCTCGAGATCCGCCCGGTAGACGATCGACCGTCCCTGTCGTTCGCTCACGACGAGCCCGCTGCGCTCCAGGATGGCGAGGTGGCTCGACATCGTGTTGGCCGCGGTGCTCATCCGCCGGGCGATGTCGCCCGCGGGCAACCCGTCCGGTCCCTCGGCGACGAGGAGCCGGAAAACCGACAGACGCGTATCGTGCGCCAGCGCCCCGAACTTGGAGATGGCCGCTTTCATTTCCATAGTTCATGGATAATCGAAATGAAAGCCGCTGTAAAGGGCCGATCGCCACCGCGCCGTCCCCGGAGGATGCCCCTCGCCGGGGGCGCCGTCCCGTCGTCCGCCTCACGGCGTGGCGAACGGGAAGCCCAGCAGCCAGGTGGTGACGGTGAAGTAGAGGATGAGGCCGGTCAGGTCGACGATGGTGGTCAGCGCCGGACCGGAGACCACGGCCGGGTCCTGGCGGACGAGCACGGCAGCCAGCGGCAGCGCCGCGCCGATCAGCGTGGCGGTGATCACCTGCATCGCCAGCGCCACCGCGATGGCGAAGCCGATCGCCTCGATGGTCAGGCCGCCGGGCACGTCGGCGGAGTTGGAGATCAGGTAGACCTTCAGGAACGCGAACGCGAACAGGGTGGCCGCCATCATCAGCGCCACGCGGGTCTCGCGCCAGAGGATCCGGGCGGTGTCGCGCAGGCCCACGTCGCCGACCGACATGGCGCGGGTGATCAGGCTCGCCGACTGCGTGCCGACGTTGCCGCCGGTGTCGGCGACCATCGGCATGTAGAGCGCCAGGATGACCAGCGCGCTCAGCGCATCCTCGTAGATGTGCACCACGTAGCCGGCGGCCAGCCCGGCCACGGCGAGGCCGAGCACCCAGGGCGCCCGGCGCCGGTAGTCCGACCAGACGCTGTGGTCGAAATAGTCGTCCTTCGGCTCGCCGACGAGGCCGGCGAAGCTGTCGCTGTTCTCCTCGAACTCCTCCAGCAGGAAGCGCTGGGCGGCTTCGGCCGTCACCAGGCCGGTGACGCGGCCGGCGTCGTCGAGCACCGGGGCGCTTTCCATGCCCGCCTCCAGAAGCCGGTGCGCCGACACGCGGGCGTCGTCCGCCTCGCGCAGGGTCATCGGCGGCCGCACCAGCACGTCGGCCAGCGGCGTCTCGCCCGGTTCGACGAGGCACCGGCGCAGCGACACCAGCCCGGCCAGGCCGCCGTCCGCGGCCGTCACGCACGCCTGGTAGATGGTGCCGGCGCCGGTCTGCGCGGCAAGGCTGGCGACGGCCTGCGCGCAGGTGAGGCCGTCCGGCAGCAGCGCCACCTCCCGGCTCATGATCGCCGCGACCGGCTCCGCGGTCGCAGCTCCCAGCGGTTCGGCAGGTGCAGCCATCGGTCTTCCTTTCGAGGTCGGTGGCGCCTCGGGGCCGCGACGGAAGGGCGGCCGGGATCGGCGGAACGGGGTTGGGGTGGGCCGGCGTGGTGACGGGGGTTGAGCGGCTAAGCGGGGGCGGCGGTCCCGGCGCCGGATGGGCCGGACGGGCACGCCATGGAGCACGGTGCCACCCTCGCCGCATCGGATGACAAAAACTTGACGCCGCGCTCCGGCCCGCGTGTCCGCTCAGGCGCGGCCCCATGTCGCCTGCACCAGGTCGACGACGGGATCGATGCGGTCGAGATCCCACGGGCGGTCGAGACGGAACACGGGGACCGTCGCCGCCGTCGCTGCGGCGAGGCGGAAGATGCGCGGCGTCAGGCCGAGGCACCGGGCGAACTCCGGGCGGAACGCGTTGCGAAGCACGGTGGTGATCGCCTCGGCCCCGGCGAGCGGCTGCAGGGACGGCGCCGGCCCCGGCGTCGTCGCCAGGGCGACGATGGCGCGCAGCGGCCGCGCGGTCACCTCCGGCTGCTGGCGCAGATGGTATTTCTCCCAGCGCAAGGTGTCCCGGTGGGCGTCCAGGCGCGGCTTGCCGAGGGCGTCCATGCTGGCGCCCCAGAGCTTGAGCCGCGCGATGGCGGGCCGCACCATCGCTCCGGCGGCGCCGGGATCGACGACGCAGACGTCGTCGGCGAGCGTCTGGTGGCCCCGCTCGGACAGGAACGCCGCCATCGTCGACTTGCCCGCGCCGGAGACGCCGGTGAACGCGACCACGCCGTCGCCGAAGCGCATGGCGCTGGCGTGCAGCGGCAGCAGGCCGCGCATCTGGATGAACGCGCCGAGCACCGATCCGAACAGGATCGCCCGCAGGTCCTGTTCGACGGCGGGCTGCCGGGGGTCGATCCGGACCGTGCCGGGGGCGGTGAGCAGGAACCGGCCGATGTCGTCGGGCTTGATCAGGATCGCTTCGCCGCCGCGGGTCTCGAACCGGCCGACGGCGTGATCGGCTCCCTCGAGGTGTTCCGGCACGTGGTCGAAGCGGATGTCGAGATCGGGGTCGGTGCCGGCCGGCAGCGCGCCGGCGTCCAGCGGCCGCAGCTCGGGCAGCGCCAGCTCGGAGCGGACGGTGAACCCGCAGAGATGGTAGAGCCCGGCCGGCGCGGGCGAAGACGGTGCGGGGGCGCCGGGTTGCGGGGTCATGCTGTCCTGATCGCTGCGCCGGCATCCTGTGCGCCGCGCGGAACGCTCAGATAGCGCCTTTTCCGCCCGGGGGGAATCGTCCGGGCGACGGTGCCGGCGACCTCGGTCCGGTCTTCCCCAGAGAGATGGGCCGGCCGGCGAAGGCCATCCGGGCGGATGGAGCCGGCCGGACCGCGGCAGGCCGCCGCGCGGCTATTTCAGCCCGTAGAAGGTCGAGATCGCCAGGCAGGTGGCGACGCCGACGATGATGTTCATCGGCACGCCCACCCTGAGGAAGTCGGAGAAGCGGTAGTTGCCGGCGGCGTAGACCAGCGTGTTGGTCTGGTAGCCGATCGGCGTGGCGAAGCTCGCCGACGCGCCGAACATCACCGCCATCACGAACGACCGCGGCTCCAGCCCCGCCGCCTGGGCGAGGCCGACCGCCAGCGGCGTCAGGATGACGGCCACCGCATTGTTGGTCACCGCCTCGGTCAGCACCGAGGTCAGCGCGTAGACGCACAGCAGCAGCAGGAACGGCGACAGGCTGTCGAGCCACGGCGACAGCGTGTCGACGACCAGCTTGAGCGCGCCGGTCTGGTCGAGCCCGGCGCCCACCGCCAGCATCGAGAAGATCAGCACCAGCACGCTGCCGTCGATGGATTCCAGCGCCTCGTCGAGGTCGATGCAGCGCAGCAGCATCAGCAGCGCCGCCGCGATCAGCGCCAGCGCCGCGATCGGCATGACGTCGAACGCCGACAGCACCACCACCGAGGCGAGCGCCAGCACGGCGACGGGCGCGCGCCGCCGCCGGTAGCCGCGGGTGCCCGTCTCGGTGAACGAGACGATGTCGCCTTCCTCCTCCAGCGTGGCGAAGCTCTGCGGCTCGCCGGCCAGCAGCAGCACGTCGGCGCCACGCAGGCGGGTGCTGCCGAGGTCGGGGCCGGGGATGTGGCCGTGGCGGCGCACGCCCAGCGGGGTGATGCCGAAGCGGGCGGGGAAGTTGTAGTCGACGAGCGTGCGCATGTGGCCGCGCGAGCGCGGCGAGACGAGCGCCTCGACGATCTTCTCCGTCTTGCCGGCATTGGCCCGCTGGCGGGTGCCGACGGTGAGGCCGTCCTCCTCGTGGAAGGTGAGGATCTCGGTGGCCGGCGCCATCAGCACGACGCGGTCGCCCGCTGTGCTGGCCTCGCCCTGGAGGCCGGAGCGCAGCACCTTCTCGCGGCGCTTGACCGCCAGGATGCGCATGCCGGGCCGCTGGAACAGCGGCAGCTCGGCGTAGGTCTTGCCGAGCGCGTCGAAGGCCTCGCCGATCTGCACCTCGGTGAGGTAGATCTCGCTGCCCTCGCTCTCGCCGCCGGTGCGGAAGCCCGGCCGGTCGGGCAGCAGGAAGCGGCCGCCGATCAGCATGAACAGCCCGCCCGCCGCCGCGGCGACGAGGCCGATCGGGGTGATCTCGAACAGTCCGAAGCGGGCCAGCCCGAGATCCGTCGCCACACCGTCGACGAGCAGGTTCGTCGACGTGCCGATCAGCGTGCAGGTGCCGCCGAGGATGGCGGCGTAGGAGAGCGGGATCAGCAGCCGCGACGCCGGCGTGTGGATCGAGGCCGCCAGCCGGATCACGAGCGGGATCAGGACGATCACCAGCGGCGTGTTGTTCATGAACGCCGAGGCGACGATCGCCCCCGCCACCACCGCGAGCACGGCGGTCACCGGGCGGGTCTTCGCGCGGTCGAGGACGAAGGTGGAGATCGCCTCCAGCGCGCCGGTGCGCACCAGCGCGCCGGACAGGATGAACATGGCGGCGATGGTGATCGGCGCGGAGTTGGAGAACACCGCCAGCAGCTGGTCGGTGGTCAAGAGGCCGAGCAGCACGAACGCCGCCGCCCCCGCCGCGCCCACCACCGCCGGCGGCCAGCGCTCGAGCAGGAAGCCGATGAAGATGATGGCGACGAGCGCAAGCGCGGCGGTTGCCGCCCACTCTTCGGCAACGAGCATGAGGCCTCTCCCAGCGGACGTGTCGGTCGGTTGGTACGGGCCGTCCCGCCCATGTCAGGAGGCATGAACCCGCAGGGGGTGGTCAGGGTTGCCGCCCGGGCGCAACAATTCGCATCGAGGGATGCGATTTCTGCGCAGGCGCGGCATTCGTGTCATGCTTCGCGGTGGGTCGCCTGCGGCCGCGGCGGCAGCCGGAGGTCGGCTCCGGGGGCCGGGGCGCCCGGCCGGCGGGGCACCAGCAGCCGGAAGGCGATCCACGAGGCGCCGAACACCGCCACCACGATCGCCGTTCCGATCCCGAGGTTGACCGCGGTCGGGAACGGGTAGCGCATGGCAGCCATCTCGACGAACGCCACGCCGAGGGTGAAGCCGCCGGTGAACGTCACCGCCACCGGCATCACGACGCCCTCGGTCTTCAGGCGGGAGGTGTCGTCGACGGAGGCGAAATGGCGGATGGTCCAGAGGAAGGCGAGCGTCACGCAGGCGAGCGCGATCGCCGCAACGAGCAGGGACATGATCAACACCTCGAAGAAGCGCGGACCCGCGGGTCCGCCAGAGCGAGGAGCCCTCGCCGGCTCGAGGCGGAGTGTTTTGGCGCGGTTGGGGACGCCGGCTGCCGGATCGCGGCCGCACAGGCGCCTTGCTCAGGCCGGACGCTCCGTCCGACGGCACCCATTTTAGTCGGCCTCGGGATCGGCCGCAATCGCCGTCGCGCGGCGCGTGCCGTGGCGTCCGTGGCGTCGGCGCAGCGGTCCGGCGCCGCCGCCGTCCGCGCGGAACCCGATGGCCGTCCGAACGCTTCGCTTCACAGCGATGGCCGTGGCGGGCCATGATGCCGGCCGGCGGTGTCCTCCGTCGCCGCCGGCCGCCCCGCCGTCCGCCCCGCTGCCCTCCCGCCACCGCCCCCATGGAGCCGACATGACCGCCAGCAAGAACCGGAGCTTCGTCGTCATCGGGCTCGGCACCTTCGGCGGCACCGTCGCCGTGGAACTCGCGCACTTCGGCAACCACGTGCTCGGCATCGACAGCAGCGAGACCATCGCCAGCCGCTTCGCCGACGAGCTCTCCGAGGTGGTGATCGCCGACGGGCGCGACGAGGATGCCCTGCGCGAGGCCGGCGTCGGCAGCTACGACGTCGCCGTGGTGGCGATCGGCGAGGATCTGGAATCCAACGTCCTGTGCACCATGAACGTGAAGATGCTCGGCACGCCGACGGTGTGGGCCAAGGCGACCAGCCGCACCCACCATCGCATCCTCGCCAAGCTGGGCATCGACCGGGTGATCCAGGCCGAGCACGACATCGGCCTCCACGTCGCCCAGATGCTGCACAACCCGCTGGTGCGCGACTATGTCAGCCTCGGCAACGGCTTCCACATCGTCGACTTCCAGGTGCCGGAGCGCATCGACGGAAAGAACGTCGAGGCGCTCGACCTGAAGGCCGGGTTCGAACTGCGCTGTCTCGGCCTGATGCGGGGCAGCGAGTTCCACGAGTGCGGCGCCGACCGGGACGTGCGGCTCGAGACCGGCGACAAGCTGCTCCTGCTCGGGCAGCGCCAGAACCTGCGATCCTTCGCCGACAGCCTGGCGTAGAGCGGGAGGAGGAAGGTTGGCCCCGGCTTTTTCGCCCATTCCGCTCCCGGGCATGAGGATCTAGGTTTTCCCCGCGATGCAGATCCTCTCGCACTTCACCCGCCGCCGCATCAACGTCCCGCCGCCGGCCGTCCTCGCCGGCTTCTACGCGGCGATTGCCGCCGCGGGCGCGCTGCTCCTGAAGCTGCCGGCGGCCGCCCACGGCCCGACCAGCTGGTTCGACGCGGCCTTCACGGCGGTCTCCGCGGTGACCGTCACCGGGCTGGTGGTGCTCGATACCGGCAGCCACTTCACCCTGTTTGGCCAGGCGGTGCTGCTGGTGCTGATCCAGCTCGGCGGCCTCGGGCTGATGACGTTCGCGGTGCTGGTGCTGTCGATGTTCGGCGTCCCCATCGGCCTGCCGCACCGGATCTTCCTCAAGGAGGAGCTGAACCAGACCTCGATCACCGACCTGTTGCGGCTGGTGGCGACGATCCTGCGCGTGGTGCTGGTGTGCGAGGTCATCGGCGCGGTGCTGCTGGCGTTCGTGTTCGTGCCGGAGTTCGGCTGGGCGGGCGGCCTCTGGCAGGCGGTGTTCCACAGCGTGTCGGCCTTCAACAACGCCGGATTCTCGCTGTTTCCCGACAGCCTCACGCGCTATGTCGGCGACCCGCTGGTCAATGTCACCGTGCCGGCGCTGTTCATCGTCGGCGGCCTCGGATTCAGCGTCATCGCCGACGTGCGCGAGCGACGCCGCTGGCACCGCTTCACGCTGCACACCAAGCTGATGCTGCTGGCGACCGCGGTGCTGCTGGTCGGGACGACGGCCATCTTCGCCGCGCTGGAATGGACCAACTCCGACACCCTCGGTGCACTGCCCGACACCGCGACGCGGCTGATGGCGAGCTGGTTCCAGGGGGCGACGCCGCGCACCGCCGGCTTCAACACGGTGCCGATGGAGGGGCTGACCGACGCGTCGGCGCTGATGATGATCTCGCTGATGTTCATCGGCGGCGGCAGCACCTCCACCGCCGGCGGCATCAAGGTGACCACCGTGGTGGTGCTGCTGCTGGCGACCGTCGCGTTCTTCCGGCGCACCACCCATCTGCACGCCTTCGGCCGCAGCCTGGGCCTGGAGGAGGTGCTGAAGGTCCTGGCGCTGACGGTGGTCAGCATCCTCGTCGTGATAAGCGGCGTGTTCGCCCTGGTGATCTTCCAGGAGGGCGATTTTCTCGACATGGCGTTCGAGGTGGTGTCGGCCTTCGGCACGGTCGGCGTGTCGCGCGGCGTCACCGGCGAGCTGGAGCCGATCGGCCGGATCATCATCATGGTGGCGATGTTCATCGGTCGGATCGGCCCGCTGACGCTGGGCTTCTTCCTGGCCACCCGCTCGGTGCCGCGCATCCGCTATCCGGCCGGCCACGTGTTCCTGGGATAGAGCCTCTTCCGATCAGGGGGACTCGGCCGGTCGATAGGAAGCTGCCGCGAAATCAATGGCCTGGAACATCGAGCCCGAAAGGGGACAGCCGGTTTCGATGCGGAGACAGAAGGCCGGGGCCCGTTCCGGGTGGATCAGGACGTGAGGCGCTCAAGGCCGCCCACGCCGATCGCCCCGTCCTGAGGGCAGAGGACGCACCCGGTCCGAGGCTTCCTCCGCTCGCTCAGGCGTCTGCGCCCATTGCCGCCCGCTCGCTCAGGCGCCAGCGGCAACGGGCGCCCGCTCGCTCATGCGCCTGCGCACGTTGCCGCCCGCTCACTCAGGTGCCGGCGCCCGCGGCCGCCCGCTCGCCGTC
The DNA here is from genome assembly GCF_053628695.1 of Amorphus sp. MBR-141. Lineage (NCBI taxonomy): Bacteria > Pseudomonadati > Pseudomonadota > Alphaproteobacteria > Hyphomicrobiales > Amorphaceae > Amorphus > Amorphus sp. MBR-141. The sequence continues at coordinate 59,625 of NZ_JBRJGW010000019.1, read as the reverse complement.
GGTGCAGGCGCGCCAGAAGCGGGCCGCATCGGCGGCCTCCATCATCCGCATGCCGTCCGGCGGATAGCCGCCGTTGGCGGCGACCCAGGCGCGGATGTCGTCGGACTGGGGCGGGTCGATGGCCCCCAGGCGCTGGCTCAGGTCGGCGGAGTAGATGGTGGCCTTGTGGAAGCCGAAGCGGGCGGTGGGCGTGATGCAGACGTGGGCGCGGGCCTTGTCGGCAAACGCCGCGCAGGCCGACTGGCAGGCGCCGTCGATGACGACGAGCTGGCGGCTGCCGGCGTTCACCTCGTCGGCGGCGCCCAGGAAGTACACCAGCTCGCCACCGGTGCTCGACCCGATCCGGCACGGCTCGCCGCACGGCCCGAAGGCGCGCGCGAAATCGCTGGCCGGCACCGGCGCGGGCGGCGGCGCCGCCGGCGCGCAGGCGGAGAGCAGGAAAAGTCCGAGCAAAACGAAGGGAAGCCCGGCCGGCCCCGCGAAAGCCTGCCTCATCGGGCGCCCTTGAAACGGAAGGAAGTGGTGCCGCTTAGGTGACTCGAACACCTGACCCCATCATTACGAATGATGTGCTCTACCAACTGAGCTAAAGCGGCTGACCGGGAGGTGCATTCAACACCACCTTCGCCGGGCGCTCCACCCCCTTCGGCCGAAGCCGAAGCGGGAACCAACGCCGAGCATTGCGCGGGATGTACCGGCAACCGGCCTTCATTTCAAGAAGGCGCGTCGACAAGGCCCGCAAAAAACGGCGTCGAGACCGCAGACCGGTGCGTCGCCCGCCCCGCCGCGGGGCCCTTCGGGAGACGTCGGGAGGCCGCGGGAGGCCGCGGGACGGCGCGGAAGGCCGGGGGACAGTACGGGAGGCCGGGGGACGGCACAGGAGGCCCGGGGGACAGTACGGGAGGCCGGGGGAAACCGAGGGCGACAGGGGGACGGCACGGGAAACCATGGGACCGGCCGGACCGCCCGGGGCCGTCGGGCGCTCCGGCCCGGGCGTCGGCTGCGCGCCGGTCGGCGGGCCGACGGGCGATCATGGGCGAACCGGGGACGCCGTGGCCGCCGGCGGGACGGCTCCCCAAAACGTGGGAAACCGCGGGACGGCTCAGTCGCCGCGCGGCGGCATGTGGCGGCGGGGCGGCCGGGCGCGGCGCACGCGGGCGGGCTTCGCCGCGGCATCCGCCGTCCCGGGCGGCGCCGGTCCGCGGGCCGGCTCGGCGGCATCGGCGGGGCCGCGCGCCGCGTCCGGCTGCGGGGCCGGGGCCGGCCCGGCCTCGCGCGCCGGGTCGGGGGCGGCCGGCTCCGGATCGGGCTGCGGGGCCGGATCGGGGGCGGGTGGCGCCGCCGGCACGAACCGGGGTTCGACGAGGCCGGCCGGCAGCGGCTCAGGCCCGGCCGGCTGCAGCCGCTCGTGGTCGATCAGCGGGTCGGGCAGGTCGATGCGCCGCCACGGCGCCAGGCCCTGCTCGGGCGGGGCGGGGCGGACGCCGCCGTCCGGCGGCCTCTGGCGTCCCCGCGGCAGCGCCAGCGCGCCGATCGCCGCGGCCGCGGCCGCGATGCCTGCGGCGACGAAGCCGACGAGCGCGAAGGTGGCGCGGACGGCCTCGGCGCGGATCGCCTGGATGTCGGCCGGGCCGTCGACGGGGGCGGCGAAGTCGGCCCGGGCCAGCACCGAGGCCAGCTGCGGCGCCAGCCCGGAGAGGGTGTCGCGGTAGATCATCGTCGCCATGCCGCCGAGCGCCGCCACCGCGATGAGGCCGGCGAACCGCGCCACCGCGTTGTTGACGGCCGACGCGATGCCGGCGCGGTTGGCCGGCGCGCCGGCGAGCACCGCCGCCGACAGCGGCGGCACCGCCAGGCCCATGCCGATGCCCAGCAGCGCCATCACCGGCAGCACGCCGAGCGCGTAGGCGTCGGCGCCGACCGCCAGCGCCAGCAGCGCGAAGGCCAGCGCCGCCACGCCGCAGCCGGCCACCAGCGGCGCCCGGGCGCCGAAGCGGTCGACCACGTCGCCGGTGCGCCGCGCCACCACCGCCATCGCCAGGCTGAACGGCAGGAACACCGCGCCGGCTTGCGCCGCGTCGCGGCCGCCGCCGTCGATCAGCGCGATCGGCAGCAGGAAGAACAGCCCGCCGAGCGCCATGTAGAGCAGCAGCGTCACCGCGTTCGCCGCCGAGAAGCCGCGGTTGCCGAACAGCCCCACCGGCATCATCGGCTCGGCCGCGCCGCCGGCCTCCCACAGGATGAACAGCGCCATCCCCACCAGCCCCGAGAAGACCAGCGCCGCCGGCACGGTGCCGGAGGAGCCGGTGTCGATCCCGGTGACCGTCAGGCCGAGCGCCAGGATGCCCATGCCGGCAAGCGCGATGCCGCCGCCGATCAGGTCGAAGCGGCGGCCGTCGAGGGTGGGGAAATCGACCGGCACCCGGTAGCGCAGCAGCACCAGGGCCGCGGCCGCGGCGGGCAGGTTCAAATAGAAGATCGCCCGCCACGACCAGACGTCGACGAGCACGCCGCCGAGGAGCGGGCCGATGGCGGCGGCGATGCTCGACCACGCCGCCCAGATGCCGATGGCGCGGCCGCGCTCGGCCTCGGGGAAGTTGGTGGCGATCAGCGCCAGCGCGCCGGGCACCATCACGGCGGCCGCCAGCCCCTGCACGCAGCGCGCCGCGATCAGCAGGTCGGTGCGCGGCGCCAGCCCGCAGGCCGCCGACGACAGCGCGAACAGCGCGATGCCGGCCCGGAACATCCGCCAGCGCCCGAACGCGTCGGCGGCCGCCCCGCCGAGCAGCAGGAACGCCGACAGCACCAGCGCGTAGCCGGCCACCACCCACTGCACGGCGATGAACGAGGCGCCGAGGTCGGTGCGCATCGCCGCCAGCGCCACGGACACCGCCGTCGTGTCGACGAAGGCGAGGCTCGACCCCAGGATCGCAACGATGAGGACGTACTTCCTCAGCTCGCGCGGACAGGGCTGCCAGTCGCACTCGGCGGGCAGCAGGGTGGTCGACAGCTGGGCTTCACCGGTCATGGCGGCAGGACGCGCCCCGTTTGGAAATGGCACCGTGCGGCCGCTGGCTGCGGCCAATCCGATATGGTGCCCGAGCGGCCTTTCGAAAACGTGGACGCCGGCCGGCCTCGGACGGCGGCAACCGTGGGTCGTTGCCCACAGGCGGACGGAAACCGTTGACTCCGTCGCCGAGCGCGGCTCGAATGGCGAGCAGAGCTGCGGACGATCCGCGGCCAAAAGCCTTTTGAAGGGCACAACTCAAAGGGAGCCTTACGATGAAACGGACCATTGCAGCGCTCGCTGCCTCGGCGGTTCTCGCCGCCACCGGCCTCGCTTCAGCGCAAGACCAGCAGTTCATCTCCATCGGCACCGGCGGCGTCACCGGCGTCTACTATCCGACCGGCGGCGCCATCTGCCGGCTGGTCAACCGCGACCGCAAGGAACACGGCATCCGCTGCTCGGCGGAATCGACCGGCGGCTCGGTCTACAACATCAACACCGTGCGCTCGGGCGAGCTGGAGTTCGGCGTCGCCCAGTCCGACTGGCAGTACCACGCCTACAACGGCACCTCGACGTTCGCCGACCAGGGGGCGTTCGAGAAGGAGCGCGCGGTGTTCTCCGTGCATCCCGAGCCGTTCACGCTGCTGGTGCGCGGCGATTCCGGCATCGGGTCGTTCGAGGACCTGAAGGGCAAGCGCGTCAACGTCGGCAATCCCGGCTCCGGCCAGCGCGCCACCATGGAAGTCGTCATGGATGCCTACGGCATCGAGATGGGCGACTTCGCGCTGGCGACCGAGCTGAAGGGCTCGGAGATGGCCCAGGCGCTCTGCGACGGCAACATCGACGCGATGATCTACACCGTGGGTCATCCGGCCGCCGCCATCCAGGAAGCCGTCAACTCCTGCGACGTCAAGCTCGTCGACGTGAAGGGCGAGGCCATCGACAAGCTCGTCGCCGACAACCCCTACTACCGCGTCGCGACCATCCCGGGCGGCATGTACAAGGGCAACGATCAGGACACCACCACGTTCGGCGTCGGCGCCACCTTCATCACCTCCGCCGATGTGTCCGATGATGTCGTCTACGTCGTCGTCAAGGCGGTGTTCGACAACTTCGACCAGTTCAAGCAGCTCCACCCGGCCTTCGCCAACCTGAAGGAGGAGGAGATGATCAAGGACGGCCTCTCCGCGCCGCTGCATCCGGGCGCCGAGAAGTACTACAAGGAACGCGGCTGGATGTAAGTCGCCTGAGCGACGGGCGCGGTCCGGAGGGGATCGCGCCCGTCGTCGTCTGGGGGCCGCCGGCGCGCGGCCTGTCAGCCTGATATCCATCGTTTCTGAGGGGGCGCGGCGATGACGGTCGAGCACACCACCCACCGCGTCGACGCGGAGTCGCTGGTCGCCGCGACCGATACCGGGGCGCGCTCGCCGGAAGGCTGGCAGCGCTGGGTGATCCCGGGCATCGCCTTCGTCTGGGGGCTGTTCCAGCTCTACGTGGCCTCGCCGGTCCCCTACATCGTCTCCCAGGCGACGGGCCTCGCCCTCGTCTACAACAACACCGAAATCCGCATCATCCATCTCACCTTCGCGCTGGTGCTGGCGGCCTTCGCCTTCCCGCTCCTGAAGGCGAGCTCGCGGCGCAGGATCCCCTGGTACGACTGGCTGCTGGCGGCGCTCGGCGCCAGCGCCTGCCTCTATCTGCTGGTCTTCAAGAACCAGATCTCCGACCGCGCCGGCCTGCCCACCGACTGGGACCTGATCATGTCGACCATCGGCATGGTGGTGCTCGGCATCTCGGTGTTCCGCTCGCTCGGCCTGCCGCTCTTGATCGTCGCCTCGGTGTTCGTCCTCTACGTCTTCTTCGGCTCGGCCGACTGGATCCCCGGCACGCTGCAGTGGAAGGGCGCCTCCTACGGCAAGGCGATGTGGCACTTCTGGATGCAGACCGAGGGCGTCTTCGGCGTAGCACTCGGCGTGTCGGCCACGATGATCTTCCTGTTCGTGCTGTTCGGCTCGATCCTGGAGAAGGCCGGCGCCGGCAACTTCTTCATTAAGATCGCCTTCGCGCTGCTCGGCCACCTGCGCGGCGGCCCGGCCAAGGCCGCCGTCGTCGCCTCGGCCATGAGCGGGCTCTATTCCGGCTCCTCCATCGCCAACACGGTGACCACCGGCACCTTCACCATCCCGCTGATGAAGCGCACCGGCTTTTCCGCCGAGAAGGCCGGTGCCGTCGAGGTGGCGTCCTCCACCAACGGCCAGCTGATGCCGCCGGTGATGGGCGCGGCCGCGTTCCTGATCGCCGAGTTCACCGGCACGCCCTACACCGACCTCATCAAGGCGGCGATCCTGCCGGCGCTGATCTCCTACATCGCGCTCGTCTACATCGTGCACCTGGAGGCGCTGAAGCTCGACCTGAAGGGCATGCAGCGCCCGCCGAGCCATCTCCGGCTGATGACCAAGGTCATCGGCTTCCTCACCGGCTTCATCGGCCTCGCCGTGCTGGCCGGCCTCGTCTACTACGGCCTCGGCTGGATCCGCGTGGTCTTCCCCGGCATGACCATGTGGGCGGCCGCCCTGATGGTCGCCGTCGCCTACCTGGTGCTGCTGTGGATCGCCGCGCAGCGGCCCGACCTGGAGGTCGACGACCCCAACGCGCCGATCGACGAGCTGCCGCCGGCCGGCGCCACCGCGCTCACCGGCCTCTACTACCTGCTGCCGATCGTCGTGCTGATCTGGTGCATCATGATCGAGCGGCTGTCGCCGGCGACGTCCGCCTTCTACGCGACGGTGGCGATGATCGGCATCGCGCTCACCCAGCGGCCGCTGAAGGCGCTGTTCCGCGGCACCGGCAACTTCGGCCGCGAGACCCTCGCCGGCGTCCACGACTGGATCGCCGGCATGATCGCCGGCGCCCGCAACATGATCGCCATCGCCGTGGCCACCGGTGCCGCCGGCGTCATCGTCGGCACGGTGTCGCTCACCGGCGCCCACCAGGTGATCGGCGAGTTCGTCGAGTTCGTCTCCGGCGGCAACCTGATGCTCATGCTGGTGCTGGTCGCCGTCATGAGCCTGATCCTCGGCATGGGCCTGCCGACCACCGCCAACTACATCGTGGTGTCGTCGCTGATGGCGCCGGTGATCGTCTCGCTCGGCGCCCAGCAGGGCCTGATCGTGCCGCTGCTCGCCGTCCACCTGTTCGTCTTCTATTTCGGCATCCTCGCCGACGACACGCCACCCGTGGGTCTGGCGGCCTTTGCCGCCGCCGCCATTTCCGGCGGCGACCCCATCAAGACCGGTATCCAGGGCTTCACCTACGACATCCGCACGGCGCTGCTGCCGTTCCTGTTCCTGTTCAACACCGAGCTCCTGCTGATGGACGTCGGGCCGCTGAAGGCGATCTTCGTGTTCGTCGTGGCGGTCACGGCAATGCTCCTGTTCGCGGCCGCCACCCAGCGCTACTTCCTGGCCCCCACCCGCTGGTGGGAGGTGATCGCGCTGCTTCTGGTGTCGTTCACCCTGTTCCGGCCGGGCTTCTGGCTGGACCAGGTCGAGCCGCCCTACGAGGTCGAGCCGGGGATCCAGATCGAGGAGGTGGCGGCGTCGCTGCCCGAGGGTGCGCTGCTCAGGGTGACCATCGAGGGCACCGACTTCAACAACCCCGACGACCGACCGAAGAAGACCTTCATGGTGCCGATGGGTCCCCCGGCCGACGGCGCGGACCGGATCGAGGCGGCCGGGCTGACGCTGATCCCCGACGGCGACCGCATGACCCTCGACGAGCCGTTCCCGGGCACCCGCTTCGCCCGTCTCGGCCAGGAGTTCGACTTCTACGCCGCCGAACCGGTGGTGGTGGAGAGCGTCGCCGTGCCGGCCACCCGCATGCCCAAGGAGATCTTCTACATCCCGGCGCTGCTGCTGCTCGCCGTCGTCGTCTGGTCCCAGCGCCGCCGCCAGACGAAGCCGGCGTTCTAAACATCTCGCCCACTCCAGGAGGAGGCCGGCATGTACAGGAAGATCCTGCTGCCCATCGACCTGAACGACGTGACCACCGGCAGGAAGGGGCTGGCGACGGCAGCCGCGCTGGCCCGCACGTTCGAAGCCGAGCTGCACGTGCTCAGCGTCGTGCCCACCGTCGGCATGTCGATCGTCGGCGGCTTCTTCCCCGAGGGCTTTGAGGAGAAGGCGCTGGCCAAGGTCAAGCTGGCGCTGGGCGCCTTCATGGACGCGGAACTCCCGGCCGACATCGCGGCGGTCGGCCACGTCGCCCACGGCTCCATCTACGAGGAGATCCTGCACGCGGCGAAGGCGCTCGGCTGCGACCTCATCGTCGTCGGCGCCCACCGGCCGGAGCTCAGCGACTACCTCCTCGGCCCCAACGCCGCCCGCGTCGTCCGCCACGCCGCCCAGTCGGTGATGGTGGTCAGGGAGTGAGGCCGGGGTCTGCCATCGCCCCCCTCACGCGGAAAAGATCAATCGGACCACGGTACGGTCTGCGGACGTCCGGGTTTCCAGCCGGTCGGGGTAGATTCCCGTCAGGAACACCGAGATGCCGCTGGCGAACGCCTGTTCTTCGTCCGGGTGCCGGCGGCTGATCCGGGATTCGGCGATCCGGATGAGCGGTCCCGCATAGATCAGCTCGACCACCAGGTCGACGGCGTCGAACGTCAGCGTGCAGCCGTCGAACCGATCCACGTCTCCGGATGCCCGCAGCTGCGCGAAGGCTTCTGCCGCCGTCGCCTGGCAGGTCTGGGCGACGTCCGGGGGGACCTTCCAGGCTGCGCAGCGGGCGGGAATGCTCTCCAGGAAGCTCTCGACCGAACTTGCGTCGCCGCCGGTGGCCGTCGCGCTCCGGCGCGTTCCGATGCGGAAGAGCATCGTCAGCACGAGCGCCGAGAGCACGCAGAGCGAGAGCGACCCGCCCGTGAAGGTCTGCAGCGCCTTCGGCAGGTGCGCGAAGTAGTCCGGGAAGACCTGGTGGCTCATGCCGAGCAGCAGGGAGATGCCGATGGTGAACGTCGCCCGCGAATCCAGGTCGCGCGACAGCATGATGCCGACGCCGCCGGCGATCATCATCGAGCCGGTGAAAACCAGCATGGCGCCGGCAACCGGCAGCGGCAGGGCGAGGAACAGCGTGCCGACCTTCGGGATCAGGGCGAAGGCCACGAGGATGACGGCCGCCGAATAGGCGATGTAGCGGCTCGTGGCGCGCGCGGAATTGGAGACGCCGACGAGGCTCGGCGCGGTGTTGAGGCCGATCGCGCCGAGCAGGCCGGCCAGCGCGCAGCCGATGCCGTCGGCGAAGGTGCCGCGTTGAAGCGCCCCGATCGAGGGCCGCTTCCAGTCGGCGTCGTTGATCTTCTCGCAGGTGGTGATCACGCCGATGGTGCGCAGGGTGGCGGCAATGGCCGCGGCCAGATAGGCCGGGACGAGGTCGAGATCGAAGGCCAGCCCGAGATGCGTGACATCGGGAATGCCGATCCAGGGAGACCGCACGATCGACGCCACCTGGGACGGTTCGATCAGGTTGCCGGCGATGGCGATCGCCGTGCCCAGGACGAGGCCGGCCAGCGACGCGAGCAGCCGGACGATCCCCTTGCCCCAGATGCTGATTCCGATCGCCGCGGCGAGCGTCGCGACCGCGGCGGCGATCTGGGCGATCGAGATGTCGTGATGCCGGGTGAACTCGGGAACGGCAAGCACGTGCGACATGCCGACGAGGCCCAGGTCGATCCCGACGACGGTGACGATCAGTCCGGAGACCGCAGGCGGAAACAGCCAGCGCAGATCCCTCAGGCCAAACGAGAGACCGGCCTGGACCAGGCCGGCAAACACCGTCATCCCGAACACGAGGGGAAGGCCGCCGGTCTGGGCGGCCAGGACCGAAGGGGCGAGATAGATCGCCGAATAGACCGGGATCGCGAGATAGCCGGAGCCGACGGGCGAGGCCTGAAGCGCCGACGAGATCGCCAGCGCCACCAGCGCCAGCGAGACCATAGCCAGGGCGGTCTGGTTCGATGCGCCCGCGGCATTGGCCACGATCACGACGAGCACCAGATACACGGAGGCCAGTGCCGCATGCTGCAGGCCGAGCGCGAGCAGCGGACCGAACGGCGGTCGATCGTCGACCGAATAGATCAGGTCGGCAGGACGCCGAGCCATATGTCCCCCTTCGTGCCTTCTCGATCCGGCAGATCGGCCCGAAGGCCGGGCAGAATCAGGCACTCCGCATCCGAGTGGCTCCCCGTCTGGCTTCGTCGGACCGGGCGGGGAACCCACCAGCTCCCAGAGCTTGAGAAAGAGCACGCAGGTCCGGCCGCTTCAAGTCCGCGGTCGCCGCGGCTCCGGGGGCTGGCCAACCGCGCCGGGGCCCGGGCAGCGGCGGCCCCTGGCGCAGCAGTGGACGTTCCCCTTCAGGCTCCCCATAGTCGCGTGTGCGACCAGCAATGAGGCCCGCCATGCCGTCCCCCCACGTCTTTCCCCGCCACACCAAGGCCGAGATGCCCGTCGCGGTGGCCGGCGACGGCTGCTTCCTGATCGACCGGGAGGGCCGGCGCTATCTGGACGGCTGCGGCGGGGCTGCGGTGTCGTGCCTCGGCCATTCCGACAAGGTCGTCGTCGAGGCGATCAAGGCCCAGCTCGACGCGCTGCCCTATGCCCACACTGGCTTCTTCACCACCGAGGCGGCCGAGGACCTGGCGGCGGCGCTCGCGGCGCGGGCGCCGGCCGGGCTCGACCGGGTCTATTTCGTCTCCGGCGGCTCGGAGGCGGCGGAGGCGGCGATCAAGCTCGCGCGCCAGTATTTCCTGGAGAAGGGCGAGCCGAAGCGCGCCAACGTGATTGCCCGCTGGCAGAGCTATCACGGCAACACGCTGGGGGCGCTGGCGGCCGGCGGCAACCAGTGGCGCCGCCAGCAGTTCGAGCCGCTGCTCACCGGCGCCATGCACCATGTCGACGCCTGCCATTTCTGGCGCTGGGCGGAGCCGGGCGAGAGCGCGGAGGCATACGGCCGCCGCGCCGCCGACGCGCTGGAGGCGAAGATCCTCGCCCTCGGGCCGGAGACGGTCGCCGCCTTCATGGCCGAGCCGGTGGTGGGCGCCACCATGGGCGCGGTGCCGCCGGTGCCGGGCTATTTCAGGCGCATCCGCGAGATCTGCGACCGCTACGGCGTGCTCCTGATCCTCGACGAGGTGATGTGCGGCATGGGCCGCACCGGCACGCTGTTCGCCTGCGAGCAGGACGGGGTGGTGCCCGACATGATCCTGATCGCCAAGGGGCTCGGCGCCGGCTACCAGCCGATCGGCGCGACGCTGGTCGCCCGTCCCATCTACGAGGCGATCGAGGCCGGCTCCGGCTTCTTCCAGCACGGCCACACCTACGGCGGCCACCCGACGGCGTGTGCGGCCGGCGGCGCGGTGCTCGCCGAGATCGAGCGGCGCGATCTGCTCGCCAACGTGAATGCCGTCGGCGCCCATCTCCGCGCCGGCCTGGAGGAGCGCTTCGGCCAGCATGCCCACGTCGGCGACATCCGCGGCCGCGGCCTGTTCCTCGGCATGGAGTTCGTCGCCGACCGCGACACGAAGGCGCCGTTCGATCCGAACCTGAAGCTCAACGCGGTGCTCAAGAAGGCGGCGATGGCGAACGGGCTGATGGTCTATCCGATGGGCGGCACCATCGACGGCCGCCTCGGCGACCACGTCCTCATCGCGCCGCCGTTCATCCTCACCGAGGGCGAGGCCGACCAGCTCGTCGACCGGCTGGCGACGGCACTGGATGAGGCGCTGAAGACGGTCGGTGCCTGAGCGGCACGGGCGCCTGGAGCATTTCCCGTTCGGATCCAAGCGATCTGAACGAAAAGGAATTGCTCAAGGAATTGAATCTGGAGCCATTTCTTGTCGATCAGGGGGTTCCACCCGATCGGAAAAGGCTCTGGGAACAACGATGCCCGGCAGCTGGGTCCGGCCGGCTCAGAACGGCCAGTGCCAGACCAGCAGGACGATGGCGCCGGCGATGACGACCGCCTCCAGCGCCGGCGCGATCGACGGCCAGCGCGACCACGTCATCTGCGGGATCGCCGCCTGGGCGGCGCCGCCGCCGACGATCATGCAGCCGAGCGGCCAGTACCACTTCAGCACCGTGAAGCCCCAGATCAGCAGGGCGATCGTGGCGAGGTTGGCGAGATAGCCGATGACGGCGCTCACCGGCCCGCGGGCGAACGCGCCGTCGGCCATGCCGGCCACCGACAGCCGGCTGCAGAAGGTGCCCAGCAGAAACACCACGACAAACAGTCCGGTCATCGCAACCATCTCGTCCCTCCCCGTTGGGGGGCGAGCATAGCGCATTTCCGGGTCGGGACGAGCGGCTCCGATCTGCAATCTAAGGCTGCATAGTGCGCAAGGCCGTGCGCACCGGAAGGTCGCCCTCCGGTGCGCACGCAAAAGCGCAAAAAAGCGCAGCCAGACCCCCCGATAGCGCAGTTTGGTGCACGCGCACTCAGACCCTGCGCGTGCGCACCACGAACGCCAGCGTCAGGGCGAACAGCAGGTGGCCGGCGAGCGACGCCCAGGTCAGCGGGATGAAGCCGAGAAACGGCGGCTGGCCGGCAAAAAGATGCGCCATGATGTAGAGCGCGAAGATCCACAAACCGACCCCGTAGGCGAGGGCCGTGAGCCACCACGGCAGCCCCGGGAGGATCGCCCGCTGCAGCGGCCGCGCGATGAACAGGTAGCCGAGCGGATAGAAGACGACGCCGACGACGGCATGGATCACCTCGGCGATCGCCCGGCTCTGCAGGCCGAACACGCCCTGCACGAGCGCCGCCGGTTCCAGCGGTCCGCCGACCAGGAACGGCGTGATGCCGCGCGCCCAAATCTCCCAGACAATGTCGGCGGCGATGCCGGCGAGGATCGCGGTGACGAAGGTGGCGGCGGTGAGCGCCGGGAACAGGCCCGGCCCGGGATGAAGAGACGACGTTGCGCTGTGGGACGCCATCGGGCGGGTTCCTCTGGTGGAGCGGTTCCAGGCGGCGGGAAGACCGGTGCGCCGTCCGGAAACGATGCCGTTCTGCGGGACCGTGACAGGCGGAGCGGTGCTGAACGGCAGGGGTGGAAGGAAGCCGGGGCGTCCGTCGGGCGTCCGGGCGGATCAGACGGAAGAGCAACGCGAACACGGCCCGACCCTATCATGGACCGGCACCCCGGAAGAGCCGTCGCATCAGTCGGCACGGCCGCCCGAAGCCGGACTGCGCGTGCCGGATAAGTCCTCTCAACCAGTTGATTTCGAAACCGTTTCGGTAACATCGGCCTGGTCCGGGGAGACGATGGCATCGCGGATTGACGGGAAAGTTACGGCCCGTGAGGGACGGCCTGCGGCAGGGCGAGCCCGGCCGCCCAGCCGTCGGCGGGCCAGACGGGGCGGCCGGGACGGCGCGGGCGCCGGGCGATGCCGTGATGCGTCTTCGACCAGTGGTGCGGCCGGCGGACGAGCTCGACCATGGCCAGGGCGAGGGCGGCGGCCATCACCAGCCAGTAGGCGGGAAGCTCGATGAGCCGCCACCGTGCGATCGCAAGCCCGCGCCGCCGGATCGCCCTCAGGGAGAGGGCGGCGGTGGCGGAGTAGCCGAGCGCGAACACGGCGGCGTTGAAGGCGCCGAGGGCGGTGGTCCAGGCTCCTCCGTCGCCGACGAGCGGCAGGACGCCCGCCAGGTGGGCGGCGATGAAGCAGAGACAGAGCGGGAAGGCGAGAATGGCGAGCAGGCTGCCCAGGATCAGCGCCTGGAAGACCGCCATCTTGGCAAGCGCCCGACGCTGGCCGAAGTGGCCTGGACGCCGCATGTGCACCAGCCACGTCTGCATCCAGCCCTTCAGCCATCGGGTCCGTTGTCGCAGCCACGCGCGCATGTGGAGCGGGGCCTCCTCGTAGGTCGTCGAGGCGAGCACGCCCATCTCGTAGTCGAACCGGGTGAGGCGGACGCCGAGGTCCGCGTCTTCGGTGACGTTGTACGGATCCCACGCGCCGAGGCGCAGAAGGATGTCCCGCTTGAAATGGTTGGAGGTGCCGCCCAGCGGAAAGAACAGCCCGCGGGCGGCCAGCCACGGCAGCAGCACGTCGAACAGGCACGCGTACTCGATGGCGAACATGCTGTAGCGCGCAACTTCGGTTGGCAGCGGCGCGCAAGTTTGGTTGGCAGCAACTTTTCAGCTTTCGGGGTGCGTTCGAAGGCCGTTTGAAGGGCTTGGCCGGTACCCCAGGTTTGCGTGGAGGGTGAGGCCGACCTCCCGGCCGCCGCAGTCACGGCAGCGCAACTTGGGGACTAGGTCAGGGGCAAGATAGGAGTGCCCCGGACCCAGGCGGCTGATCAGGGCATCGAGGTCGAGCTGGACGTGCCGGCCGCAGTCACGCCGGCCACAGTGGGCGGAGAGCCCGCAGCCCTGCTCACGGAGGTCCCCCAGCGTTGCCAGTCTGATTGACCTGGACATCGGCTTCCCTCTCCAGGCGTTCACATCCGAGGCGATGGTACGCCTCGATCAGCTCGCAGCCAACGAACTCACGGTTGGACCGGAGGGCGGCCACGCCTGTGGTCGCTGAACCGGCGAAGGGATCGAGGACAGGTCCGGCCGGACAGACCTTGAGCAGTTCCTCCATCAGCGGCAGAGGCTTGCCGGTGGTGTGGAGCTTCTTGCCGCCGGCCGTCACGCCAAAGGTGAAGACCCCGGGTCGGGTCGGTCCCTTCCGGTCGTGCCACTTTCCCTTTGACCCCCAGATGACGAATTCGGCCTGTTGCCGGAATTTGCCCATCTGAGGACGTCCCGCGAGTGTCTTGTCCCAGGCGACGATCCCGCGCCAGGTGAAGCCGGCGGCCTGCATCGCGCTGGTGAGAACGGGAAGCTGCCGCCAGTCGCTGAACAGAAGTGCCGGCGCCGAGGGCTGCAGGGTGCGGTAGGCTTCGGAGAGCCAGAGCACCGTCCACCGCAGGTAAGAATATTGATCCCGGCTTTCACCTGCGAACTCGGGGTAGAGCCACGGCTTCTTGATGTATTTCGAGTTGGCGCTGTTGGCGGTTCGAGCGCCGATGTGCACTCCGCCGGAGCAATAAGGCGGGTCCGTCACCAGTGATCCGAACTGTTCGGGTGGCTGCTCGGCGAGCCAGGCAAGTGCGTCGGTATTGTGAAGCTGCCAGCGCATTTCGCGTCTCCATCCGGGAAGACGCTCTTGGCGTTCGGGTCGGGCTCACTGGCCCTTGGAAATCCTGAAAGTTCGATCGTGCCTCAACTGGCGACCTTGCTGATCACCAACTCATTGCCAGTCGAACCCCTCGGGGCCACGTGATAGGTGACCTGGAGGGGCTCCATATCGAAGGCGGAGAAGATATCCCTCACTTCGGGGCGGTCGTTCAACGAGAGCAAAACCGATCCTTTGAGCGACGCAAAGAGCTCGGCCATCTCCCCGTATTCCTCGCGCCGAAAGGCGCCGCGGCCGTACTCATATTCGATCCCGTAGTAAGGCGGGTCGAGATAGAAGAGCATCCCCGGCCGATCATAGCGGCGCATGAACTCTTGCCACGGCAGGCGCTCGACAACCACGCTGGCGAGGCGCTCGTGAATCGCCTCCAGGGTTGAAGCAAGGTCGAGCACGTTGAACCTGGCACTCTGATTATTCCGGGCTGCAAAGGAGCGGTTGATGACCTTCCCTCCGTATGCGAGCCGCTGCAGATACAAGAACCGGGCGGCGCGCTCCAGATCCGTGAGGGTATCGGGATCCGTCTTCATCAGGCGCTCAAACTCGCGCCGTGACGTCACCTGAAACCGCAGCATCTCCAGAAAATGCGTGTAGTGCCGCTGCAGCACGCGAAAGAACGTGGCGACGTCTCCCGACGCATCGTTGATCGCCTCAAACCGCGGCACGAGCCGGCGGCGGAGAAACACGCCGCCCATGCCGACGAACGGCTCGGCGTAGCCGGTGTGCGGAAGAGCCTCCATCCGCTTGATCAGGCGGTTGGCAACGTAGCGCTTGCCACCAAAATACCCGGCGGCTGGTGCCACCGGCTCGACGTCGCGGAATTGATCGTTGAGATCTTGAGTCATTATCGCCCGTCCTGAAGCTCGCGGCTTTCGGGTGTGGGCTCGACTGGCCTCAAGTGGGTGACCGTGCCGCATCGGCGGCACTTGATTTCTACGGCTGCGCGGACGTCCCCGTCCACACGAAACAGCAGCGCGGCGCAGCGGCCGCATCGTACATCCTTCAACGGAACCTTCAGAGATTGCGGTCACCTTCGCCCGGCTGCCTAGCAGCAGCGGGAGGGTGGCGTTATCTCGTATCGCGTCAGGCGGGGTTCAGACGGCCAAGTTGAGGCCCCGCAGCCGGGTTTACGCCCGGCCCCTCCCACCTACTCACATGGGCCTCATGAGGCCTCCCTCGTCTGGCATTCGATGGTCATCGACCAGCCGTCACCGGCCGGATCGACGTCGTGCATCACGGTCGACGCCTCCCAGGCGATCGCGTCCACCACGGGTCCATAGCCGGAGGGCTCAACCGGCGCGCCGGCGACGGCCGCGGGGTCGCCGGGCGCTTCGAAGCTCGCCGTTCCGGAGTACCGGCCGAGCTCCTGCGCAAGCGCGCGCGCCCCGAGCTCGGCTTCTCCCCTGGACGCGAACGGGTGCATGGGCAGCGCCAGGCCGGCACCACGGCCGGTCTCGAACGGCGCCTGAACGAGCTTTCCAGTTGCCGGATCGAACCATCCGCCCTCGGTGGTCTTCACGGCGCGGCGCTCCTCGATGTCGCAGTCCCAGCCGAAGGACGGCCCGCGCGTGACACGGATCGGCGGCAGCGCGGCCTCCGATGCCGCTTTGCCGGCCCCCCGCTTGAGGACGACGAGCCGTCCCGCCTGGGGCTTCATCACGGCGCCAATGTCGTCTGCGAGGTCGGTGCCGAAGTCGAGCGCCGTCTGGTTCCAGCGCAGTCGATATGGGATCTCGATCTGGTCGAGCTCGGGCGCGATCGCCGCAGGCACGCCGGCCTCGGCCGCCAGCGCCCGGAAGATCGCGCCGGCCGTCCCCAGACCGCCGGCCGCGTCATAGTGCTTCGAGCGCGTTCGCTTCATCTTGTCGACGAAGTCCGCAGCGCGGCACACGATGAACATTTCCTCGCCTGAGTCCGGATCGCCGCCGCCGCCGAACCGGCTGACGGTGTAGCGGCCGATCATCGGTGCGCCATCGTTCCAGCCGACATGGATCACATACGGCGCGCCCTTCGGCGGCGGGTTCTCCAGGCCCCCCGAGAAGCGGATCACCGCCTCGTCCGATTCATAGCCGGCGCTGTCGGTGATCGAGACGCCCAGGAGCGTGCGGCCCCACTGCGGCACGAGATCATTGCCGCTGGCTCCGTAGACCTTGAGGACCGGCTTGCGGATCATTCCCAGGGCCTGACGATCGTCGACGGCACCAACGCAGGCGGCTCGGGCACCCGGATGAACGTGCCGCGCGGGATCGACGGACCCAGATCGGCCAAGCCCGGAGTTGCTTCCAGGAGCGCCTCGACCACGCCACCGGCTTCCGAGCCGTAGAGCGCGCGTGCGATCCGATCGAGCCGCTCGAAGTCCTCCACGACGACGTAGTAGCCGAGATCTGCCATGACGCCCTCAGATGTGCAGGAACTCGACATAGGCGGAGACCTTCCGCCCGATGCCGGTCCACGGGTGGAAGCGTTCCTCGTCGCTGGATACCGACGTCAGGCAGACCTGGCCGACCAGGCGGCCCAGATAGTTCGCCTCCATCCTGAAATAGTTGACCGTGTCCTGCTGCTGGAGGTGCAGCTTCAGCCACTCCAGCGCATCCAGGCCGCCGAAGACGAGGGGCACGGTCACGACTTCCAGACTGACGATCGTGTCCCCTGGACCGGTCTTCTGATGATCCATCCCCTCGAAAGTCGGGCGGGAAACCACGCGGGCCTCGCGTTCGTCCGTGAGGCGCTGGGGGGTGAGGCCGATCACCTTCAGCTTGGCTTTGCCGAGCGAAATCCGGGCGGTCATGCGAGCCTCCCGGTGTCATGAAGCGCCCCGGCGCGCGCTGAACGGATGGCGCGGTTCTGCTCCCGTACGGTCGCCCGAGCCGTCTTCATCGGCGAGCCGGAGCCGTCGATCCGGTTGTGGATGGTCGTCGGCCCCTGGATGGGCGGCCGCCCAGCGGGCGCCGAGATCGGAGACGGACCGGCGTTCCCGGAATAGCTGGGTGTGATCGTAGGTCCGGCCGAGAAGGAGAAGATGGAGGCCAGCTCGTTGGCGATCCGTCGGGCGATCGACACCGACTCCTTGCCGCCGGCGTCGAGTTCGGCGTTGTAGGCGTTCATGGCTTCCCGCCCGGCCGGTCCGATGCTCCCCTGGAGGGCGGCGGCCGTTGGCTTCGCTCGCGGCATCGGAAAGGCGGGCTTCGGCGGGTCGATCCCCGAGATCGGGGGCGCGGGCCCGTCGCTCGGCGGGACGCCCCGGGCGGGGCCAGACGGCGTGTCGGGGCCAAACGCCCAATCGAGGACGCTCATCGCCGGGTCGGTCCAGAGCCGCCGATAGGTGTTCGACCAGGCATCGGTCGTCGCGCCCACCGGACCTTTCTGCGCGTAGAGGTCGAGCACGCCGGCCGTGGTGTTCAGTGTATCGGTCACGCCCATGCGGTCGAGGAACGCGCCGAAGGCGTATGCCGCGTTCGAGGCGGCGTTGCCAAGGCGGCCGATCGCCGACGTGGCATCCTCGGTCACGATCTGGAAGCGCTTTTCGGTGGACCCTCCTGCCGCCGACATCTGCCCCATGAGGACCGATCTCTGGTCGCCGGCCGTGGCAAGTGCCTGGCCCGCCTGACGCGAATCCTGCTCGGTGAAAATGCGAGGGAGGATTGTCGGATCCTTGGCAATCGCCTTGCGCACCACGCCTACCGCCGCCTCGACTGGATCGCCGCCAGTCTTCACGGCGTGGTTTACCGCGCCCCGAAGGTCGAGGCCCTCGTCCTTGAAGGCATCCTGCGTCGAGGTTGAAAAAATCTTGGTGTAGAAGTCCTTGAGCCGGGTGTAGGCCTCTTCGGACGTGCCGGACTGCGCCCTGACAATTTGCAGATCCGCGGCCACCTTCTGGAGCCCCTCAATGCCGGTGTAACCGAGATTGAACCCGGCCTGCGGCAAGAGAGACGGCAAGTACCGCGCCATGTCGGCGATCTCGAACTTGCCAAGGTCGCCAGCGCCGATCACGGTGTCCGCGATCGCCATCGTCTGGCTCGGATCGATCTTCATCGCGACCGTCGCCGATTCGATTGTCTTTGCCATGTCGGCGGATGGCGCGCCGGAGGCGATCGTCGATTTCAAGGCGGATGGGAGAAGGCTCAGGGCCTTGGGCATCGTCTGCCCGGCCGCCACAATCTCCTCCAGGGCCGCGACCGCTTCGTCGAACTTGATCCCCAGCTGCAGGGCCATCGCCCGCACCTGGCGGGTCGCCGCTTCGGTTTCGCTTTGGGTCGCCCCGGCGTTGAACCCCAGGTAGGTCATCCGGCGCTCAGCCTCGGCATAGTGCTCGTAGGATCGACCGGCGACGATCGCCCCGCCGGCAACCGCCGCACCCGCGACCACCGGCGCGCCGCCGGCAATTGGCACGAGAGCGCCGATCGGAGACCGGTCGTAGGCGGCCTCCGCAGCGCGTGCAGCCGAACTCGGCCCCGCCTTCACCTTTCGGCGGGGTCCGTTGTTCGTGTATTCGTCACCGCCGACACCGCGCGCGCGCCGGGCCCTATCCAGCCGGTCCCCGACCCCGTCGGCGGCTTTCCCGAGGGACTTCAGCTCCGCTTCAGCCTCGTTCAGCTTCAGCTTGTTGAGTGCCTTGAAGCCGCTCGACGTGCCGTCGAGCTTGGTGCCGACCTGCTCCAGGGCGCCCCTGAGCGAGTCGACCTCGCCCTCGATCCGGTCGGTCTTCAGGCGGTTGAAGGCTTTGAAGTCGGAGCTGGTGACCTTGATCTTGCCGCTGACCTGCTGGGCGGCCGTGCGAAGCGAAGCCAGCTCGCCGGCGACGCGATCGGTCTTGAGGCGATCGAGGGCCTTGATCTTTTCTGCCGGATCGCGGAGCGCGGCCGCCGCCTGTTTGGCCTCGCCGGAGACCTTCGACAGATCGTCCTGAAGGCCGCGCGCCCGGCTGCGGGCGAGCCGGTCGGCCGCCTTCTGGACATCCTTGAGGTCGCGTTCCAGGCGGGCGGCGTCGCGGCCCTCATAGTCCAGCCGAAGGCGCAGCGCGACGTCGAGATCACTCATGGCTCAAGTCTCATCCCGCCGGCGAAGCAGCCCCCAGGTTTCACGGTCAACCTCGCGGGCCTGGTGAAACCACATGAGCAGTTCGTCCCAGGGCATGGCGAGGCAGCGATCCAGGCCGGTGTTGAGCGTGGAGGAGACCCGCGCGACCACCCCGCGCCACTCGTTCAGGCTGACGAAGAGGCGCTCTCCGTCGGGCGGAATACGCGGGGCAAAAAATCGTAACAGGCTCCCGTCACCGCATCGCCGTCCTCGTCGTCGAGACCGCGCAGCACCGATGCCGGCAGCCCGGTCATCTGGGAATAGATCTCATAGCGGGACACGTTGCCGCCGGCCGAGCGGGCCAGCAGATCGGCAACCTCATCGGTGACCAGACGCCGCACTGTGACCGACGTTACGACCGCGCCGTCCCACCGGAAGGTGTGCACGATCGGGATCACCTTCTCGCGCTTGGTGGCATCGACGAAGTCGAGCCTCGCCACGTCCGCGTCGGCCGGCTTCGCCTCTGATGTCTCGCCACCGCCGGCGTTCTCCAGATCCGGCCAGAGTTCCTCCGGCGGCAGCGGGATCTCGCCCACGTCCACCGTCGGCGGCGCCGGTGGCTCCTTCGGCTCGATGATCTGCTTCGGCTTGTCGCTCACGGTGCCCCCTTTGGGTGGTCCAGAGCGTTTCCAGGCGAAGTGGGAACCGGTTCGCCGTCCGGAAACGCGACAGAAAATGAGTTATGGCGTCTGGGTTTTCGGGCCGTATCAGGCGGCCGTCAGGCGGTTGTGGTCGGCCGTGTAGTCGAGGCCGTTCATGATCAGCGTGTTCGTCTCGATGTCGAAGCGATGGATCACCTTGCCGTCGACCAGGTCCTGGTACTGCCACATGGAACTGACGGAATATTCGGTCTCTCCGCCGCGCTTGCCCCGGATCTGCGGCTGGCGGACGGTGCCGACCAGCCCTTTCAGGATGACCACGCGGCCGCGATTGACGCCCTTGGTGATGTCGCGAAGGCGCTCATAGTAGTAGAACGTCGTCCAGTCGCCCGGCTCGCGGCCGAACAGCGAGCGGACGTCCTCGTGGGCGCCGGTCAGGGTGAAGCGGGCCTCAAGCCCCTCGATCTCGCCCGGATTGTCGAAGGCGAACCAGCCGCCGCCGGTGACGATCGTCTCCTTCGCCCGCGACAGTTCGGGCAACTGGACCGCTGCCAGGCGGAGACGCTGGTTGATGGTGTCGACGTACCAGTTGGCACCGTAGATCATCCGGTCCATGGCCGGTCTCCTTCCAGGTTAGGCGACGACGCGGATGTTCGGATCGCCGAGCGCCTCGAGGGCGGCGGCGATGTTGTCGGCCAGGATGTCGAAGGCTTCCGGCATCGGCTCGGTGTAGATACCAAGGTCGATCAGCTCCGGCGTCTCCTCGAAGCGGAGCTTGATCCGGAGCCCGCCGTCGCGCAGGAGCGTGTTCGGATTGAGCGACCGGTCCCAGATCACCTCGTAGCCGATGATCGCGGTGATCGCCTGGCGCTCGGCGCAGGCCTCCGAGGCCGCCTGGAAAAGCAGCGTCGCGAGATGCGGCCCCAGATCCATGGCGTTGTAGCCGCGAAGAGACCGGATAAAGGCCTTCTCGATGGAACGGCGGGTGCGGATCCGCTTGAGCGACCGGTAGCCGACGACGGTCGGATCGGTCGCGGTCGTGAACGGCGCCCACAGCAGCTTGTTCTCGATGACGGTGCCGACGCCTGCCTGGGCGAGGACGTTGGATTCCGAGGTCGGGTCGCCGTCCCGGTGGCCGATCTTCTGGGACGTGCCCCGGATGCCCCGCAGCGGGCGGTTCCACGCGGCCTTGTAGGGGTTCCCGACCTCCGCGTCCCGGCGCATGATCGCAGCCGCCCAGTGTGGCGACAGCGGCCTCACGACATCGCCGCCGAGCCACACCTTGGCCTGCGGATAGATCATGCCGACGTTGAGGGAGGTCGCGAAGTCCTCGGCCGCCTGCATCGCTGCTTCCCGCGTGGTGCCGTCGGTGTCGCCGAGCGCGAAGCAGTCGATGATCTTGGCCGAAATCGCGTCGAGGGCGGTCATCACCGGGTTCGCGGCATCACCTGGCCGCTGGGAGGTGTAGCCGGGCGAGATTGCGAGAGCCGGTTCGATCCCAAGTTCCGACTTCGCCTCCAGGAGCGCCCAGGCGCCGGTCTTCAGCGCGGCGTCGCCGACGATGTGGGTGAGCTGGGCCTCTTCGTCCAGATCGTCATCGGCGCGCACGAAGATGATGTCGGTGTTGATCCCCTCCGAGGCGATCTGGGTGATCGTGTCCTTCGCGACGCCTTCGCCCAGGAGCGCGATTGTCTCGCTGTCGGAGGTCGAAATTGCGTAAGGCCGGTGCTTCTCGATCGAATTATCGGCATGCGGCGCCGGCAGGCACATGCCGGTGTAGGTCACGCGCGCGTCGATCGAGGCGACCGTTCCGGTCAGATCCGAAAAGACGCGTGTGCCGACGTTCGGGGTGGTAGCGGCCATGATGAGATCCCGACGGGTGGAAACAGGTCGGGATCACTGTCGCCGGGCGCGGTGCCGGCGGCGGGGCTGACGGCTGTCAGCCGCTCATTGCCAGCGGACGAAGTCGCATTCCAGCAGGTTGAATTCCCCCGCCGGCTGCACCTTCGCCTCAACGGAGCCAAGCCGAGTGTGTCCACCGCCAGAGCTTGCCGCAACCTGGAACAAGCCCTCCATCGTTTTCGTCACGTAGTCGGGATGAAGAACGTCTTCGGTAAGTCCGGCAAGGATGCCCAGGCAAATACGAAAATAGGTGTCGGGATCGACACGGCTAGAGACCGTCGTGCGGATGGAATGACCCCTAGCCTGGACGAAAACGTATTCCGCAGCTTCCGCCTGGCACGTGACATCATCGTAGCAGAACGTCTTCTCGTCGCTCTCTCCGGGATCCACAAACGGGCCCGCTGGCGTCAACGGCTCCCCGAGCACGGTTTCAACACCCTTCGAAGCCGCGAGGATGTTCTCCCGCGCGCCCGCAAGGGCGGGCTGCACGATCAGCAGCAGGGCGAGAACGACGATTGCGCGCATTGAATCCTCTGCCAAAGCTGAAGCACGACCAGAGCACCATCACAACGGCTCTGAGCAATGTCCCGCCGATCACCGCACCTTGCCCGAAGAATGTCTTCTACGGAATTCCAATGATGCCGCGCGCCGCACCAACCGCAATTCCAAAAATTTGACCAACAGTCTGGTTTATTGTGGCGGTCTCAGTAGTCGCTTTCAAGCGTTCTCCGAGTGACGTCGTGGGGCCGCGAATGCCCTCTGGCACGACCTGAAGAATTAGCAGCGTTTTTGTCGTCAACTGCGCACCATGGGACAGATCGAAGGGGTCTCCTGAGAGAAATCCTTCGCGATTGAGGAACTCCCCCGCCTCGATCACGAATTCTTCCTGATCCTGTGTCAGCACTTCGTCGAGCCCAAGCGCCGGGAAGGCCGCTCTGATTGCATCATCCAACTCAAGCGGGCCGGGTACTGGAAACGCTTCCAATAGACGCGTGAAAATGTGAGCAACGACTAGATTAAAACGGTCAATGTTCGTCAGCTTATCGACCAAATTCATACCCCCGCGCACATCGCCGCCCGCCCCAAAACACTGCTCAAACTCACTCAACCATTTTTCCAGGGGCGCTTTTCCAGCTCGGTGATCCGAAGCAATTGGTCCACGACAAAATAAAGTTTCGGATCGCTCTGATGCCACTGTCGGTAAAGATCCAGCGTCTGTTGGATCTCAGGCTTCGACCGAATGGCTTCCGGGATGCAAGCGTCAACGTCGTCGAAAGTGGCTATCTTGTCCTTGTTTTTTTGGCATTCCGATAGGAGATGCTTGAGGCGCTGGCTGCCGGAGCCGGCCCCACCATCTGAGTCTCCAACTGAAGCCAGGACGAGTGACAGAAGGCGCCCGCCCATGAAGGAATTGTCGGACTCCGTAACCTCCGAAACAAAATCTTTTTCTGCGTTAAGTTGCCGAAGGCGCTTAGCAACGGCGATCCTGAGCTCATCATCTTGGGACCATGTCCCTCCATCGAGATGACCACTGGGTTTAGTCGCAAGATGAAACGCTGCCTCTGCCGTAAGGGCCGCCAAACCCCTAGCCTCTTCAGACAATGCACGCGCCTTTTCCAAGGTCCTAAACACAGTTTCAAACCGGCCATCCGACATACCCACCGAGAGTTTCTCAATGCGGTCGCGACCGAGAACCACCAGGACAAGAACGCTTAGAGTGATACCGAAAATGGGTCCGCCAAGCTGGTTGCCAAGCAACGCGATCGAGACAATGGCGAGAATGGCGAGAACAGTGAGAGCGCTTTCTAAATGAGTGTCGAACCACGTCTTCATGCTGAGCCTCTTCACGCGCCGTATGGAATCGCTTGGCGTACAGCTCCGCAGCAGGTCGGTGCTGCGCTGACTGGCTGACGGCACTAGAATGCGTTGATGGTGGCGGGTCGATCAAGACCAACGGTCGTCATCGGCGAAGTCGACCGGGATCGGGTCCTCGGCGAGAACGGCGTCGCAGGCGGTGCGGATCGCCGAGCGATGGGCAAGGATCTCCGGCGGCACCGGCGTCCCGTCCGACGGATCGGCGGCCCGGGTCACGTACCAGTCGGTCAAAGCGAGGCGACGGCGGGCCTCCTCGCGGACGTGGTTGGCGGTGACAGTCGGCTGCGGCGGCACGTAGTCGCCCACACCGGAGCCATCCCACATCTTGCCTGGCTGAAGAAGCGCCTGCCACTGGGCCTCGGTGATCTCCGTGCAGCCGTCCGGTTGATGGCTGTCGTTGACGCCTTCGAGCCAGAAGCCGCTTGGCCGGCCATCCTCGAAGAACTTCGCATAGATCCTCATCAGCTATGCCCCACTGCAAGCCAGTAGACGGGATCTCCCGCGCCTCCGATCGAGCTGCCGTTGTCGTGCAGACGGGCGACCTGAAAGCTGCCGCCGCCGACGCCGTACGGCGTAGCGGTGACCTGCGCGTTTGTCACCGCGATGGGGAAAACACCCAAGACGGCGGCAAGGGCGAAGGGAAAGGCGAAGGCGTCCGCCGCGCCATATCCCCAGAAGATGGTGAAGCCATTGGCGAACTTGATGCCGCCAGGGTGTCCGGGCGAGTACCATACCGGGTTGCCGAACTTGCCGGCCAGGACAGTGGACATCCAGCCTAGGCCCGACGCATAGATGTCGCCGCCTGCGTTGATCTGGAAGTTGTGGCCGGTGCCCTGATGGGCGAAGATTTGCGTGCCGTCGCCGCCGATATAGCGGTTCCAGACCGCAACACCGGTCTTGTGCAGGGTGTCGACCGGATTGGCGCTCTGAATGGCGAAGTTGCCGGTCAGGGTGCCGCCGGCCAGGGGGAGCCTCGCCGCGATAGCCGAGTTTGCCGAAGCGAGTGCCGTCGTCACGGTCGCGGCGAAGTTCTCGTCGTCGCCAAGCGCTGCCGCGAGCTCGTTGAGTGTATCGAGCGCGCCAGGCGCGCCACCCAGCAGCGCATCGACCGCCGACTGGATCGCCGCCTCGATCTCCAGCGTCGTCATCGTGCCGATGATCGCCGGGGTGATCGCATGCGGGTTGTCCAGATCGGCCAGGTGGTCGGCGAGCCCGGCTGCCGTGGCGAAATACGCGGCGGCATGACCCTCGAGCTTCAGGGCGTTTGGCGCCACGCCGTCCTGGACGATCGTCTCTATCTGGTCCTGGGCTGTCGCAATGTCCGCCTGCAGGTTGGCGAGATGCGGGGCCACCGTCGCCTGGATGTAGTCGAGCGAGGCCTGGATGCCCTGGGCGACGAGAGCTGAGAACGAGGCCTCCAGCTGCTCGCGCGCGCGCAGCCGGGAACCGATATCCCCGATTACGCCGTTCCAGACGTCCGGGGAGAGTTCCAGGTCGCCGCCGGCGTGATAGTCGTCTTCCTTACTCGGGATCGCAGCGGTCAAAGGCTTCCTCCCCATAGGCGTCGAGGATCTTCTGGACGACGGTCCCCTTCATGCGGATCTCGTTCAGCGGGCGGTGCCTGACCGGCCCCACCTCACAGACGCGCATGAGCTTGACCAGGTAGTAGGTGCCGGGATCGATCTGCATGGGGTCCCCTAAAGCGCTGCGATGAAGGCGTCCTGGACGAACGGGACGATCACCGGGTTGTCGGTTGTTGACTGGAACACCATCCGCGCGGCGGCCGTGGAGGCGACGGTGTAGGTGGAGAGGTAGCGCCGTCGCTCCGGTCGGTCGGGATCGATGCGGATCTCGGTGGTGTCGGGATCCACCTCGACGCCGGCGACCATGATCTTCGGCACAAATGTGTGGTGCGCCGGGTCGAAGGCGTCGACCGTGTAGAGAGTCTGGATCGTCGTGGTGCTGAGGCCGAACGCGAACTCTTCGGAGATCGCCTTCATATCTCCCCGGTTGCGGGAGGCGGTCCACCGGCACCACGCGTCGACCTGGATCATCGGCGCCAGGTCCTGGGTGCCCACCATCACCAGCCGGATTTCGGTCGACGCCGGCAGGCCGACCAGCGCGTTTGCCGCCGGATTGCCGTCCTCCAGCACCCGCCATTCGCTCTGGCCCGCCGGCTTGATCTCCCACTGGAGCTTTGTTCCGCCCGGTTCCCAGCCGCTGTGGAGCAGGTCGAGCTCGGTCATGCCGTCGGTGAGCACAACCGGGTTGAACGGCACGACGGTGCGCGGAGAGCGGAAGCGCGCGGCGTAGAGGATGAAGGCGAAGTCCTGCTCCAGATCGCCCTGGGCGAATGCACCGTCCGTCAACCGGAAGAGCGTGCCGTTGGCGAACTTGTTGCCGGTGGAGACGCCGAGGGAATGGGCGCCGGTGGTGACCGTCACCCAGGCGTATCGCTTGCCCGCCTCCAGCATGGTGAGTGCCAGAGGGATGTTGTTCCAGCCCTGGACGATGGTCCCGTGTGCGAGCGTCGCCGTGGCGATCACCTTGTCGACTTGGGGCGCGGCACTCGGCGTCGTCTCGACCAGCAGGAGATGGACGTCGCCGTCGGCCGCCACGCGCGAAAAGTAGAGCGACAGGGACGTCGCGATCATCGGTTGGGCGACCAGGAACGTCTGGCTGAAAATCGAGCCGTTCACGCCGACGGCGACTGTCTTGTATTCCCAGTAGGCCTCTTCGATCACCTCGCGGCGGATCTGCCGGATGCCGTAGAGCGAATGGTCCGGCAGCCCTTCCCAGTCGCCGTAGTACTCGACGACCTCGAATTCCTCGCCGTCGTGGCGAAGCATGGTGCCGATCTGGGCATCGGCAAGCGCTGCCCAGCCCGCGGTGTTCTCGCAGACCTGGACGGTCGGACCGTAGGTCACGCGGATGCGCGGCACGGTCTTCATGATCGCCTCGACCTCAGTGTGGGCGAGCTGCGAGATGGCGATGGTGGTGTCGATCGATCCGTTCGCGATCCGGGCGACCTGGTCGAAGGCCGGCATCATCCGCTCGCCGGTCCACATGATGTCGGCCGAGGACGGCGCGGTCGGCACCAGCTGACCGGTGTTCGTCTGGCTGAAGCCGTAGCGAATGCCCTCGCTCACCCGCGCCAACCAGCTGCCGTGCCCAGTGTCCCAGCGGTCCGGAACCAGGCCGTTGTCGTAGACGTAGGACCGCATCTCGTCGGGCAGGTCTAGCAGCAGCCGCGCGGCGCCGATGTCGCGTTGCATCTGCCGGATCGTCTCGCGGCGCGGGATCTCCGTCACCTTGTCGTTAAGGTTGGTGATCTGGGTTTCGATCACGGCCGTGCGCAGGAAGAGCGCGTCCAGATCCACTTCCAGCGTCGTCAGCCGCCCCTCGACCTCATAGAGCGTCTTGACCCGGGTGGAGGCGCCCGGCTCGATGCCGCCGTCGTCGGGGATGCCCG
The DNA here is from genome assembly GCF_053628695.1 of Amorphus sp. MBR-141. Classification (NCBI taxonomy): domain Bacteria; kingdom Pseudomonadati; phylum Pseudomonadota; class Alphaproteobacteria; order Hyphomicrobiales; family Amorphaceae; genus Amorphus; species Amorphus sp. MBR-141. The sequence continues at coordinate 32,460 of NZ_JBRJGW010000019.1, read as the reverse complement.
TCGCTTTCAGAAGCACGTAGGCAATGCAGGCGTCGGTTTCCGCCACGGCCGGCTTGACCGGCACCGGGTTGATCTCGCCTGCCTGCACGACGACGGTTACGCGCCGGCGGATCCGCTTCGGCGTCGGTCGCATGACCACCACGGAGTTCTCCGGGTCCTCGCTGGTCTGAAACGGCCGGTTCTCGTTCTCCGTCACCTCCTCGCCGCGCAGCAGGATCGCGACCCAGCGCTGATCGGACGTCGCAATCGGGATGTGGAGCTGCAGGTTGAGGGTGAGTGCCTCCTCCTGGGCGTAGACCTCCCGGCCGGCGACGTAGCGCCCCGGCGAGATTGTCACCTCCTGGGCGCTCGCCTTGGCGACGGTGAAGGCCGCCCAATGGTTCGGGTAGCCGATCGCGTCGGCGACCAGGTCGTCGATCGCCCCCTGTGCGAAGAGACCGACACCCGTAAAGTCGGTGTGAGAGGCAATCTCGGCGTCGTCGAAGTTCATGCGGCTGGACATGTGGCGCGTCCTCTACAGTCGCGTGCGATCGACGAAGCCGCCGACGTGGTGGCCTCCATCGAGCGGGATGGCATCGGAAAGCTGGATGCGGCGGCGCCAGGCGAAGGAGACCGAGTAAAGGGTCTCCGGAGCCTTCGAGATCGTCATGGCGAGCTTGGCGCGCCGGATCGGCTCAAGGTCGACGGAGCGCAGGGAAGCCCGCCCAATCGCCGCCCTGTTGATCTCGAAGGGGTGTGGAGGCCGCTTCAAAGGCAGCTTCACGAGGTAGTGGGCGGTGAACGGCGGGTGCGCGATCGGGCACCAACCGATGCCGGACCGACCGATCGCGAACCGCGTCGGATGCGACACCACCCGGACGATCTCGGCGTCGACGAACGACAGATAGCGCTTCAGTCCCTCGCGCGTGCCCTTGAGGTCGGCCAGCCGCTCGCCCGGATAGACCACGGACCGGCCGCCGCACTGGGCGATCATCTCGCGCTTACTTTCCTCGGGCCAGTCGTCGAACCAGAGGTCGACCGAATAGTGCGCGGCCAGGAACGGCAGGAACGCGGCCGGCGTCTGATACGGATCGAGGATCTCGCGGATCGGCACGTCAATCCGGTCGGTGAGCGCCTCGCCGAACGCGATCTCGAAGGGTCCCGGATCCGGGATCTCGTCCTGGACGAACTCGCCGTCGATCGGGCCATAGGGTGGCCCGAAGTCGATCGGCTCGCCCGCCTCGTCGGTGAGGTTGAGGTAGCCGATCATGCGAGAACCGTTCCCGCCGCGTCCCGCCAGTCAGACCCGTCCGACCAGAAGGGCCTGGCGCCGGCCGAGGCGTCGGTCACGTAGATCATTGCTCCCGCACCGGATGCGGTAGCATCGGGAACCGTCGCCACCGTATACGGACGCGTGCGGATGGCTCCGAGCGCGTCGATAGCGGCGGTCGGTGTGATGTTCCCCACGGAGAGCTGGGGACCTGCGGCGGAGTTCCACGCCGAAACAGCGGGGCCACCCACCCACCCAGAACCATCGTGGTAGCTGCCGCTCATGCGGAATTCCGCCACACCACTGGCGACCGCGCCCCGGAACCCGAGTAGGGTCTCCGTCCCGCTGAACGGCATGTAGTAGGCGAGGCCGAACGAACTTGCGGCGCCGATCTGCTTTGCGTCCGGCAGGGTGATGCCTTCCACCGCCCCTAGCGGCTGCCCGGCCTGAATACGAAGCACATGGTCCGCATTAATTGAGCCGCCGGCCGCGAATATGAGCACGTCGCCTGAGTAGTTGCCGGGGTAGCCAGGCCCGATCGACCACAGCTTGCCGGGGTCGCCCGAGTTTTCGAGGACAATGGCACCCTCGCTCGACGGGCTCGCTTTGATGTGGAGGGGCCCATCAGGCGTGGCGCCCGACAGACCAATCCCGCAGTAGCCGGTCTCGGGGTCGATGAAGAACGAGCTCGTCCACGCGACGTCGTAGTCGTCGCCTGAAGCCTTTACGGGGACCGAGCCCGTAGCGCCGGCGGCGGGCAAGCCCGGGCCGGCCGGACCGATCGCGCCGTCGGCGCCGGGCGCACCCTGCGCACCGACCAGGGTTTCCAGCCACTCGGCCTCGGTCCCTTCGTAGCCATTGTCGACGGCGACGCGGTACGCCGACTTGCCCTCTGCGACCATCTCGGAGATCTGCGCCACCGCCACCCGACCGGTCTCGCCGTCCAGGATGCCGATGAGCTCGGCCGTCGCGGGCGCGTCGATCAACGGCAGCTCGCTCGCCTTGGTGGGCCGATGGATTTCGCTCACGCGCGCACCTCCGCAGCGACGTCGATCCCGGTCAGCACCGGGACGGTGTAGGGATCGGCCGCGATCACGACCGGCGCGTTGTCCCGCACCCGGATCACGTTTTGACCGTAAGCGGCGCCCGCCATGAGCCCGTCCGGCACCTCGCCCCCGATGAGCGTGCGGGCGTCACCGGCGGCGCGGACGCGGGCGATCGCCTCATTGCGAACCACCTCGGCATCGGGCCCGATCGGCGGGACCTCGATCACCTGGTCCACCGAGTACTCGCGCCGGGTGGCGCTGATCACGGCCACGCCCATAGCTTCCGGCTTGACGTTCGGTGCCCGCACCGCCGCCGTGACCAGGGCAAGCTCGACCGGCGTCGGGTCACGGCCGCCCGGGCCGGTGATGACGACGTCGCTGTCGCCGAGACGGCCATGGACGGCGCGACCGTTGACGACGGCGTGGCCCATTCCGGGCCAGACCGTCCACGCTTCCAGGAGGTAGCGCCCGATCGAGCCGACCGACGCGCGATCGAAGGAGAGGAGATAGCGCCGCAGGAGTCCCTCGTCGGTCTCCATCACGGCCGGCGCATTCTCGGTCGCCGGCGTCACCGTCAGACGCGCGAGGCTCTGCGATGCGACGACGTTCTCAAGATCGGAGCCGGTCGATAGCGGGGCCAGGACAGCTTTGACGCCGTCGTTGAAGCGGCCACGCTCGTAGAGCCGCAGCCACGACCAGGCGCGGGCCCCGGCGATCACCACCGGATCAGTCTCGATCGTCTCCACGTCGTATTGCGGCAAGTTCGGGTCGGCGATGCGACGGTCTGCCCAGGCCTCCAGGTAGCGGCCGATGAACTCCGCTTTCAGCGTCTGGAAGTCGAGCTCGAGGATCGCGTTGGGAAACGGCACGCGCGACAGGTCGATCGAGGTCGGCGACGTCGTCATGCGGCCGCTCCCAGGCTCGATCGATAGAGGGAAAGGGGAACGTTCGCGGTCTGCTCGAATGCAAGCGTGTAATTGCCGAGCCGGCCTTCCGGATAGTAGGTGCCGATGTGGCGGATCCCCAGCCCGCCTGTCCGGGTCAGCGAGACGAGCTGAAGGCTGGCGATCCGATACTCAGGCTCCCAGCGGTGCGCGGCCGTCGCGAGATCGTCGTAGAGCTGGAGCGCCAGCTCCGGCGTGATGTCCTCCGACAACCGGGAAAAATGCTCCGATCCGAATTCCAGGAGCATCACCATCTTGTTGGTCCGCGTCCGCCAGATCCGCTCCAGGCTTTCGGCGCAGTGCGGCCAGCCACGGAGGATGCCTCCGTTCTTGCCAACGCCGGTGCGGTAGCGGATCGCACGCATGGTCAGGAGGCCTCGTCCTCAGCAGCGGATGTGGTCTTTCCGGAGCGCTTCCGAAGCGGCTTCAAGGTGGTCTCGACGGTCTCGGGTTCAGCCGCATCCCCGGCATTCGGCGCCGGCTTCAGCGAGCCGGCGATCACCTCGGCCCGCGCCTGGTGTTCGGTGAGCTCGATCGTCTCGCCCTTCGTCACCGATCGGCCGGCCACCTGTGGCCCGGCGTTCTCCGTCACAATCCAGCGCTTTGCGTCCATCGCTTTGCCTCCTAATCCACGGCGCGAACGCGCGAGGACCCCTGGACGATTGGCCAGAGGCCGGTCGACGAGCCGCTTCCGACGTTGACCAGGTCGCCGATCCGGGCCACGGGCTTGCCGCCGTCCGCTCCGAGCTGAATGTCTTCGCTCTCGACGATGACCGTCGGCGACGACACGCGGGCCTGGTCGCCTCGAAAGGTCAGCCGGGTGTCACCGAACGTCAGGACCGCTTCGTCGCCCGCGCTCGAGGGCGGGGCGTGATCGTCGTCGTAGGTTCCCCAGACCGCCTCACTGCCATCGCCGATCGTTCCGGAGGGGCTGAGCAGGGTCATCTGTTCGTGGTCCGCCGGCACCGCGTGAACCTTGAAGGTCCCGGCGCCGGGTTCTTGCCAGCGCACCGGCGGCGACAGGATGTCCTCGCCGTCGTCGTTCCGCCCGAGCACGAGACGCACGGTGCGCTTGGCGAGGTCCTGCGAACCCGGCTGCACTTTGCCCGTCAGCACGGACCGTGCGAGCCGGCCCTCGGCCTGGTGGACCTTGCGATGAAGCGTGCGAAGCTCGGAGGCGACGAGCGAGCGGGTGGTGCCGGAGCGCATCATGCGTCGTCACCTTCTGAAATCATCGCGCGGACCTCGGGTGGGAGATCGAAGTCTTCCTCGAACCGGACGCCGGGCAGCGCTTCGTCGGTTGCGGGGGTCGGCCCGTCCATGATCGCCGCGCCCAGGTCGACGATCGACTGGCGCCAGGTCACCGCGTAGTAGGCCGTGCCGGCCTCGGCATCCTTGGCCGTGAACAGTGGCTTGAACTCCGGCTCCGGATCGAGCAGCGGCAGCGTCACGCCTTCCAGCCCCCAGGCGGCGAGGTCGGAATCGGAAAGAATATTGAGCAGGCGGCCGCCGATCGCGTGGGCGACGACGTCTCGGGCGATGCGCCGCTTCGCCGCGCGATCCACGTAATCCTCGACGACGACATAGGCCGCGAACGACACCGACAGCAGGTAGGTGCCGACGATCTGCCGGTCCCGCTTGATCGAGGACCAGCCGACCGCGACACCAGGCGCCCGCACGACGCTGCGCTTCACCACGTCGGCGATGTCGAGCTTCCCGGGATGGCCGGTGACTGTCACATCGGGCATGAGGTCGGCGAACGTCCGTACCGCTGCCGCCGTCACCGGTTCGATCCGGGTCTCCTGGATCATGTCGAGAAGGCTTTGCGGTTCCATCATCGGGCCAGGCCCCAGATGTCCGTCACCAGTGCGATGATCTCCTCTTCGTTCTCGGCCGAGATCCCGACGAAGGGACGCGCCGGAATGGTGACCTTCTTCGGTGTCACGAATCTCGATCCGAGAAAGAAGGCGAGCCGGTCGCCCTTGACCGGCACGATCTCCATGCCGTCCTGGTGGACATGCGCGAACTCCCAGCTCGCACCCCATTCGGCGACATCGGATGAGGCCGACGAGGCGACGGAGTCCAGCAGGTTCCGGCCGGTCTCGTGCAGGATCGACGAGCCTTTCCAGTTCGGCGGCCAGGGCGTCCCGTCGGGTGCGGTCTTCTCGTCGGTGATCCGACGGCGGGTCTGGCTTTCGCCGAGTGCGGCGATGTCCTCCATCATGCCGGCAGGCTCGAAGTCGAGGATCGGCTTCAGACGGACAAGCGCCTCGTCGATTTCGCTGGCGTGGAGCGTGAGGGAGACCGACACGTCAGAAGCCCCATGTCCGGTCGCGGGTGAAGATGCGCTCCGGCGCGTCGATCAGCACCTCGTTGGGAGATGCCGCCTCATTGGCGGTCTCGTCGCTGCCCTCCGAGCCGGAGAACGTCAGCGCGGCCTTGCCGGCGGCGATCGCCTCCAGCCGCTTGATGGCGGACTTGTAGCGCTCCTCGATCCGCTCGTTGGACCGGGAGAACGAGAGCGCGACCCGGTAGAGCGCGATGTCAATCGCGTAGATCTTGAGGGTCTCGCGGCTGTCGCCGTCGATGCGGCCGAGTTCGTCCGCCGAATACCGCGCCTTGAGGATCGCCCGGATCTCGGCGCCGGCGTCGGCGATCGCCAGTTCGATACGGACATCGTCGCGCACGCCGGTCTGCTCATCGGCGGCAAGCGTGATGAGCTCGGCCGGGTGGCGGGCGTCGAGATCGGCAAGGGTGACGAACGGGATCATCCGGCCCCTCCGGCCGCGCGGCTTCCCCAGAACACCATTTCCTGCAGGCGCCGCTGCGCGAGCTTGGCGTCGGCCTTGACCGGGAGCTCGTCCAGGAGATCCCAGAGGCTCTCTGCGGCATAGGTGAGGCCGTAGACTGCGAAGGCGGCGCTATCGCCCTCTGCGGGCGGCACCGCCGGGAGCAGCGCGGAAAAGGGATTTTCGCCCGCCATGCCTAGGCCTCCATTCCGGCCAGGCGCGAGCGCAGGAGGTAGCCCTCCAGCGACCAGATCTTATTGCGGGCATTGTCGCGCGCGATCTTGCGGCCGAGCTCGGCGTCGAAGTTCTCGGAGCTCGCGGCCGCGCTCTCCCCGGTGACGTGATAGCCATTGCGCAGGGTGAGCGCGCAGATCGTCAGCGTCGTGCCCGGGAAGACATGGAACGCCTCGGCCACGATCTGCTCGTCTATGTGGCGAGGCGAGAGCCGCGGCGCGGTCAGGCCCTTCGCCTGGCTCTCAGCTTCGAATTCGGCCTCGTTCCGGCTCATCTTCATCTCCTGGCGAGCGGACAAGTGGCTGGACGACTCCCGAAGTGGGCGCCGCACCGATAAGCGCGACGCCCGGCTTCGCGGGAGGAGATCGTGCGGGTGGCGGGCTGAACCCCATGTCGGCCGGCTGGCCTCAATCCTCCGAAAGCCCGTCTGGCGCGGAAGATGCCGGGTGCCTCGCGAGCAGTACCGGACCACCCTCTGGGTATTCTGGTTGCGGAGGCCGGGATCGAACCGGCGACCTCCGGGTTATGAGCCAAGTGAAGGCCATTTTTGGCACAATTTTCCAACAGGCATCAATCATTATGCCGATGTAATATCACATCTTTATTGGCATAGAGCGCTTGGTTATTGTTGGGGGTTTTTGATTTTCACTGTGCCAAAAGTGTGCCAAAAAATTCGTCGAAGCGCGTTGCGCCCGATACCGCGAGGACGCCCATGGCCACGATACAGAAGCGTGAAGGAAAGAGAGGGCCATCCTATCGGGTTATGGTCCGGATGAAGGGCTTTCCAGATCAGGTCCGAACCTTCAAGCGGCTAACCGATGCCAAGCAATGGGCTCAGGAAACCGAAAGCGGCATTCGCAAAGGCGAATTCAAGAACGTCGTTCGGACGGCAGCGGCGAAAACGCTGCAGGACGTGATCGACCGGTTCCGTGCCGAGATCTTCGTTCATCGCGCGGAGAGCACCAAGCGGGCCGAAGCCTCGTTCCTGAACTATTGGGAGCGGGAGCTCGGGCAATATTCTCTCGCCTACATCACGTCGGATCTGGTGAGCGAGAAAATGCGCGCACTCGCCGCTGCTGGCGATACGCGGCGCAGGCCGAAGGAAGGCAACAAGGCTCGGAAACCACAGAAGCCAAAGAGCCCGAAAACGCTGAAGCACTACCGGGATGAACTCGCCCTGCTCTTCAAATACGCCATCCAGTGGGGCTGGACGGCCTCCAGCCCGCTCGACGGTGTGAACAAAATCACAAAGATCAGAAACGAGCGGACGCGCTATCTGGACGATGACGAGCGGGCCGTACTGCTCAAGGCCTGTCAGGAGAGCGATAATCTGCAGCTTTATCCGGTCGTGCTGCTTGCGGTCAGCACCGGTGCGCGCCGCAGCGAGATTCTCGGCCTGAAACTGGCCGACGTGAATCTGGAGCGCGGGACCGCTATCCTGCGTAATACGAAAAATGGTGACACCCGCGTCGCGTACATCGTTCCTCAGATCCTGCCGGCTATCCTTGATCAGGTTGCCTATGCCAAGGCCCTCTATGGCAAGCTGCCCGAACCGCCGGAGACGGAATGGCTGTTCCCTCGTCGAGACGGCCGGGGGCCGATCGACATACGCAAGGCATGGGAGAGCGCGCGCGAAGCCGCGGGACTGGCGGACTTCCGCTTCCACGATCTTCGACACAGCACGGCCAGCTATCTGGCCATGAACGGCGCGAGCCTTGTCGAAATAGCGGAAGTGCTCGGACACCGGACGCTTCAGATGGTCCGCCGTTATGCCCACCTTTCCGACAGTCACATCAAGGATGTGGTCGGACGAATGAATAACCGTTATCTCGGCCCTTCCGAACCCAGCCGGCCGGACAGCTGATCGTCGTTGCGCCGGCCGATTGGTTCGATCCGCATTCGGCTGGCCTGCCAGGATCAGGGAACGGCTACAATCATCCCGCCTCTGCGAAGACGTCAGCATAGATCGCCTCGATCTGCCGGGCCTCTTCGTCGGTGAGCGCGGCGAATTCCTTCTCGCGGGCGCGGTTCGAGAGCATGCCGGCGTTTTGCTTCAGGAAGCGGAAGAGCAGATCGACCATGCGCTCGGGCATGTCGATCATTGCGTCAATCCGGGCGCGGAATGTGTCGTAGCGGCGCAGGAAGTCCGTCTCGTAGGGCAGATCGTGCTCGATCGTCTGGCGGACGCACTCGTAGAGGAATTCCGCGTGCGGGGTCGCGTCGAAGAAGCGGTAGAAATCGCCGGTGTCGTTGAGCACCCGAACGTTGAACTGCTCCGTCGGCTCCCAGCGGATTAGCGGCAGCAGCCGCTCCGAGTAGCTCTCCAGCGTCTCGCGGTACCGTTCGATGCGATCGAGAATGACCGCGGAGACTGGAAAGACCAGGCCCGGCGGGTTGTACCCCCGTTCGGCAAGGACATGGTGGATGAGGTAACGGTGCAGGCGCCCGTTGCCGTCCTCGAATGGATGAACGTAGACGAAGCCGAACGCCAGTATCGCCGCCGCGATGACGGCGTCCATCTGGCGGGCGGGGCCGCGGTCGTAAGCCGTCATGCCGTCGATGAGCATCGACAGGTCTTCGGCGCGCGCGCTGATGTGCTCGGGCAGCGGCATGCGGGTCTCGCGATCATGCTCGCCGACGAAGCCGCCTTCCCGACGCAGGCCGAGATGGACAAAGCGGCTATCGCCAATGACGATGCGCTGCAGGCGCAGAAGCTCGTCGCGGTCAAGCTGCGTGCGGCCGGCTTCTCCGATGGCCCGGCCCCAGCGCTGGATGCGATCCTGGGGCGGGCGCTCGCCTTCGATCGCGTAGCTCGACTTCGAATCCTTCAGAAGCAGGAATGCTGCCGTCCGCGCGAGGATGTCGCGCGGGACGTCCGCGACGATGTCCTTTGCCTTGCGGGCCAGGTCGAGCGCAACGAATTCCTCAAGCGCCTTGGTGCGAAAGACCAGCGGGCAGAATTCCGGCGTGCCGGGCAGGTTGTCCTTGACCCGGTAGCGCGGAGCGGTCCGTTCTTCGGTGCCCCACTGCAATTCGGGATCGAGGACCGGGACGTAGCGTCCGGTCTTCGCATCCGGCAGGTCGAGCTGTTCACCTGTCAACCATTCGTAGAGGAACCAGATGCGCCGGGCATAGCTTCCGGTCGGCTTGCCGCGCACGATCGCCTCGATCGGCGCGGGTCCTGTTCTTTGGAACAGGCGCTTGAGCGTGGCGAGATCGAGCCCTTCATATTTGAGGGCGAAGGTCAGGTGACCTTCCAGCGTCGCTTCGGGCGCGTGTCGCGGCGTCGTCAGCCGCCAACCGTTCTTTTCGATGATACGATGATGGGTGCCGATCGCCGAGAGCGTCCGCGGCAGCGGCACGTTCAGCCCATAGGTATCGATCAGGGCGCTATAGCCCGCAGGCGTAGCCGGCTCGGCGAGCCTCCTTTCCTGAAAAACGGTTATGGGGCCTGAAAATTGGGTCTGGTCTGCTGCTGACATGAGATCTGTGCATTTTTCTTTTGTTTCGGTTCCAGCACAGGCTGTCTGTGAATTTTGATACTAACACATGAAATATGATACTGGAAGTAGAGATTTATGAAATTTAGCGATGGCGCGACTCGATCCAGTCAGATGAAACGCTACCGCCCACGGAAGGCTACAGGCGTCTTGCGGCCTGCCTCTGAGTGCTCCCGATCGCCGTTGCCGGTGCTCCCCGTGATTGCGGATCGTGTTTGTTCTGGATTTCGGGACGGCAGTTGGCGGAGGTTGGCCCGAAGCAAAATGTCATTCTGTCGTGTTCACGACGAATCGTGGTGTCTTCTCCGCTTCACCCTGGCTGACCTGCTGCCGGCTGTGGTCATTCAGCCAAACTGGCGTCAGCTCGGTCGCCTGCGGGCGAGCATGTCCGGATGACGTCCGTTCCCCATAGACGATCTGGTAGCAACGTAATCACCCATGTTGCCGCAAATTTCCAGAAATCGAGCCTCGAGCACACACGTGCATCTGCACCTGTGGGATGAGGCACGTCGAGCCGATAGACAACTACGTTTCCAGGGACGGCACGATCGAACGCCAACGAAGCGCGCGTCATGTGGCAACTGGATGTGATAAGGGCGACTTCTTTGATTTCCGGCCTTTGCGCAAGCCAGCAGGATGTTTCGACTGCGTTCTCCAATGTTGTGTTGGCATCGGGAGCTAGGACAATGCGGCCCGCGCTCTCGGCGGCTTGTAGTCTCTGCGAGAGATGGAACTGGTTGGCGAACGTCTCCGGATTTAGCCCTGCGCCACGGTTAACTCCAGAGATGAAAAGCCGATCGACCGCGCCGGTCTCCATCAAATGCAGACCGAAGCGAATCCGATCGTATTGCCCCGTGAATACGACCGCCGTGTGAGGAGGAGACAATTGATTTGTCGTGGAATGGGAGCGCTCACGGTATTCACTCAGCAGAAATTCGCCAAAGAACAAGGTGGCCCCAATGAGAATACAGCAGAACAGAAAAAAATGCTTCATGTGCGCCGCCAAAACCAAATTACCGTTCTCGGGTTGAGAAATAGGGTTTTCTTAAATTATTGCGGATTGAGAGTCCGTCTCGAAACTGGATTGGGAGGTGGATAGCCGGGGCCCGAATGTGATTCCAAGCGGTTGTCGAAGCCAGCTTGGAGAACGTCATGTGGACCCCGACTACCCGGCGGCACCATAATCGCAGGCGCCTTCGCTATGGAAGTGACCTGACGGACGCGGAATGGGCGATCGTCGAGCCGTATCTTCCGCGGCCAAGCCACACCGGCAGGCCACGGCGCTGGCCGATGCGCGAGATCGTCAACGCGATCTTCTACGTCCTGCGCTCGGGCTGCCCATGGCACATGGTGCCGGACTGTTTCCCGCCGGCGAGCACAGTCTATCGCTGGTTCATGCGGCTACGCGACGAGGGCATCTTCAAGACGATGAACCACGACCTGATGATGCGCGATCGTGAGCGAACGGGCCGTGAAGCGAGCCCTTCGGCGGCCGTAATCGATAGCCAGAGCGTCAAGACGACGGAGGCCGGGGGGCCTCGCGGCTACGACGCCGGCAAGAAGATCAAGGGACGCAAACGGCACGCCATGGTCGACACCGACGGCCGTCCACTCGTGCTGCAGGCCCACACCGCTGCGGTGCAGGATCGCGATGGCGCGGTGCCCCTGCTGAAGGCTTCGCGGAAGTCTTTCCCGTTCGTCGAGCGTGCCTTCGCAGACAGCGCCTACAGCAGCGCCCGCGTCGCCGAAGCGACCTCCATCACCATTGAGATCGTGCGCAAACATCCCGAGCAGGTCGGCTTTGCGGTCCACCCGCGGCGCTGGGTCGTGGAACGCCTGTTCGCCTGGCTCAACCGAAACCGCCGCCTCGCCAAGGACTTTGAGGCGTCCATCGCCTCGGCCGAGGCCTTCCTTCACACCGCCTCCGTCATGCTCCTCGCACGGCGGATGGCACGGGCGCCATGAGTTTCGAGACCGACTCTGAGATTGCCACTAGAATAGTGGGCTCCTTCCCCGCGCACCGTCAGCGCCTGTCTCAGGATGACCGGGCGCGCTGAGGCGATGAACTTCTCCAGCTGTCATCAGCTTCTCAACCGTGCCCGCTGGGATTTCCGCGCCATCGCACGTCGCCTGCCCGTCAGGTTACCTTTGCCGTCGGCTCAAGCATCCAACCGGGATTTGATACAATCGGTCCTTCGCCGATGCCGGTAAACTGAGCCGGCAAAACACCGCGCCGCCCCTCGCGACGGTTTCATGAATGATAACCCAACATCCGGCCCAGGGATGCCAAGGGTAAAGAAGCTCGCGAACCTCCATCGTCGGTCTTCCAACGTCGTGTTTACAACGAGGAGCGCCCGCATGAGGCCATCGGTAACACGGCCCAATTGCTTGATGAATACCGGTGCCGCGGCCCATCGTCATGTGAAGCCCGGAAACTTCCCCCTCGGGCGGTCCAGCAAATGGTAGCGGATAAAGTAGCCCAAGGATTTCTTTTGCCCTGCAAGGAAAATAAGTTCGGGCATAGGTCAGCCGATGATGGATCCTTCCTACGTAGACATGACCGCGCGTGAAAAGGAGGAGGGAAGTCGCGAGCCTACCGATTCTGACGGTTGTTGCCTCAATCGGTCCAAGTTGTCGAGGGCCGGAATTGCGGTGGCCGTGGCGGGCCGCCGGATTCGGATGGAGATGACTTGGAACGCGGCGTGCGGCCGGATGGGCGACCGGCGCTTGTAGCCTTGCGCGGCTTTCGCCCGTTCCCGGTTTGAGGTGGCTCGTTGAGAGGTCGCACCAACAGCGCGCAGGAGAAGGCGAACGCCGCCTGAACCGCGAGTGTCCGGAGCGGATAGTCGACCAGGGAATGAAGGAGTAGGATCAGCACCGAGATTGCTGCGGCGCGCACCAGCTTGAGATCCAGCGACGTGTCCTCGGTTGAGGGGGCGCGCAATGCCCACCGGGCGTGGCGCAGAAACCACCAAAGAAACGCGAGGACGAGCATGACCGCCGGGAGGCCGGCTTCGAGCACTAGCTCCAGCCAGTCGTTGTGAGCATGGTTGACGAATGCACCGGCGATGAGGGTCTCGGGTCGGTCGAACCAACCGTAGACGGTCTGGAAGGTGCCCAGTCCGGAGCCCGCGGGAAACATCGCTCCCGCGCCAGCCTCGGTGACATGCCAGATCTGCGGCCGGATGGTCGCACCAAGCTTCGAGGCAAACGCATGGAACACTCCGGCAAGCGCGTAGTTCGCGACCAACACCAGAGCGATCAGACCGACCAGGGCGAGCAGCCACTTTCCGGCCGTGCGCGATGTGCGCGTTTTCTTCAGGTCGATGAGCAAGATGCTCGCGGCGAAAGCAAAAACGGAAAGGAGAAAGCCGGCCCGGGAGAAAGACAGGGTGATGCCGAGAATCAGGAGCACCGCGACGAGCCCCGCGATCAGAGAGCGGACACGCCAGCCTTGCCCGCCCGTCTCGGCGAGGGAGATGGCCCAGGCAAGGGCGAAGGGAACAGCCGCGCAAAGCAACGCCGCGTAGTGGTTGCGATTGGCAAAAAAACCGACAGATGAGGTCGGATTGGTGATTTCGTAGAAGCGAAGCGGACTCTGACCGCCCTGAACCACCTGGAGCAGTCCGAGCAGAACGCTGCCGGCGGCGACCGCCACAAAGCCGAGGCTCAACAACCGCCGCTGCGGGAGGTCGATCGTCAGCATCGCAAGGAAGAGAGCAGCGGCGGGGAGGGTCGATACGAAGGCCCGCACGGTGGCTTCCGGCACGAGCGACAGGGGCCACCAAGGCAGCTCCTGGCCGAGGAGACTGTAGGTGGCGGCCAGTTTCTCCCGGCCGGGGAGCAGCATCCAAACGTCGGGCGGCAATGGCACGACCTGCAAAAGAGGCAGGAGCAGGATGGCGGCGAGAATCGCAAGTGTAAGAGAGGCGTGGCGACAGTGCGGCGCTGCAGCTGCCCGCATGATGGCCCACCCCAGGAGCGGCAGGCTCACGAGCTCGACGACTGCATCGGAAGCCTGACCTGGAAGCGTCCCGCCGCCCAGCACAAGAGCGAGACAAAATACGCCGCTTGCCAATACAAAGAACGCGGTCGCTTTATGGAAGCGACAAATCACAGCTGACGACCTCAGGATCATCGACTTCCCTTGACTAACGCGACCGTCGTGCAGGATGCCATACTCGAGACCAAGATCCGGGGCAGCCACGGCACCGCGGTCGACTTCAGGGGAATACCTAGCGGCATCGGCTGAGATGCGGGCGCCAGGCCCCATGTGGAATTGGAAATCGGTCCCAGGATCGGTACAAGTTACATAGGCCGAATTTCGGCGAAACTCGTCATAGAAACAAAGCGCCGGCAGATCCCACTGGCGCTACTCGCAGAATTCCGAAGGGCGGGCGTCGGGGCGTTAGAGACGGACTCGAAACTCATGACGCCCGTGCCATCCGTTGTGCGAGGAGCATGACGGAGGCGGCGTGAAGGAAGGCTTTTGCCGAGGCGATGGACGCCTCAAAGTCCTTCGCAAGGCGGCGGTTTCGGTTGAGCCAGGCGAACAGGCGCTCCACGACCCAGCGCCGCGGGTGGACGGCAAAGCCGACCTGCTCTGGATGTTTGCGCACGATTTCAATGGTGATGGAGGCCGCTTCGGCGACGCGGTCACCGCTGTAGGCACTGTCTGCGAAGGCATGCGCGACGAACGGGAAGGACTTTCTGGAGGCTTTCAGCAGAGGCACCGCTCCATTGCGATCCTGGGTTGCGGCGGCGTGGGCCTGCAGCACCAGCGGGCGCCCGTGGGTATCGACCATGGCGTGCCGTTTGCGGCCCTTGATCTTCTTGCCGGCATCATAACCGCGAGGGCCGCCCGCCTCCGTCGTCTTCACGCTCTGGCTGTCGATCACGGCTGCGGAGGGGCTCGCTTCACGGCCCGTTCGCTCACGATCGCGCGTGATCAGGTGGTGGTTCATCGTCTCGAAGACGCCATCGTCGCGTAGCCGGATGAACCAGCGATAGACCGGACCGTGCTCGCCGGCGGGAAACAGTCCGGCACCATGTGCCACGGGCAGCCTGAGCGCAGCACATAGAAGATCGCGCTGACGATCTCGCGCATCGGCCTGCCGGTGTGGCTTGGCCGCGGAAGATACGGCTCGACGATCGCCCATTCCGCGTCCGTCAGATCACTTCCGTAGCGAAGGCGCCTGCGATTATGTTGCCGCCGGGTAGTCGGGGTCCACATGACGTTCTCCAAGCTGGCTTCGACAACCGCTTGGATCACATCCGGGCCCCGGCTATCCACTGATCTCACCTGTTTCGAGACGGCCTCCTAGGGACTGACCGGCTCGTCATTATTGTTGTTTGAGACTACTGCGGCGGTAACCCCGACGATGGCGGCAGTCGCACCGATACCAACGGCGGCGAGGGCACCGGTCGAAACGCCCAAACTTGCCGCTGTGGAGCCTAGTACACCGCCACCAGCCGCACCAATTCCGCCTGCGCCGGCACCACCGCCAGCTGCGCCCGCACCTCCACCTGCGCCGGTACCTGTACCTCCGCCTGCGTTCGCGCCGCCCGCCGACTGAGCGAAGGTGCGGACCCCAGATTGGACAGTCAGGCAGCCACATCCGCTAACCGAGGAGGCGTCGACGATGGCCGGAGCCGCAATTTCCTCACTGGGAAACGGACCAGACCGCAGAGTTGCCTTGGCCCCATCGGTCACGATCACGCGGTCGCCGATCTTCAGGGTCACGTCGGATCGAACTGGCGTGAAGCCTTCCGCGGCGGACGCGAGTACTCGGCCTTCGATGCCGGAGAGGTCGCCAATCGGATCATCCGCGTCGTTGGGCAAAGACGTCGCGAATACGCAGGTGCCCTGTTGCACTAGGGCCTCGCAGGCATTAGCAGCCAACGCCGCGTTGCCACCCGCCGCAACTGGTCCCAAAAGTAAAAATGAACACGCCGTCAAAAATTTCATCGCTCGCTCCTCGGAGGATGCCTCTGAGCATTCATAAAAGCCAGGGAATTGAATATCAATTCTGGGTTGCCGGTTCAAGCATGATCTACTGCCCCCTTGGCGAGCACCTACCCAGACAATCTAGAGGATTCTGGACCGTCTTGCTGGCTGAGCATCTCTTTCGATAGAGTTGAATTCCTAACAAATCTTGAAGGACTGGGCATTCCGAAGATGATGGGACGATCATATGAGAGACAGATTTAATCTCAGCAGAGAGCAGCCAACGGCGCTTTTTGCGTCGCGTGACAAATTGGCAACAATCGTGCGGCCGCGGTCGATCGTGCGGCCGTGGTCGAAAGTCGCCGACCCAGCACATGGGCACATTCGGCCTTCCCTCGATCCGCGCCACGAGTAGTCTGGTTCCTTGCTGAGAACCGGTACGATGCGCTGGCGTGTCGCACCGAAGGTTGCTACAAGCAAGGCTGTACCGGGGGCTATAAATTGTATAGGAACCGCCCCGCTCCCAAGCGTATGGGGCCTTTTCGGATTGTTGCCCAATCGCGGAACGGTGACGGTGTCGATCAGCATATATCAAATTTTCCAGCATGAGTGCAATCGAAGGTCGAAGCCAAATCTTTAGATCATCATCACCAAGAATGCGAAGCTGGACGACTTTATTGCGCGGCAGCAGCGAGGCGAGGCCCTTTAGCGCTTCCGCGCATGCCAACCCAACCCTCAAAGGAAAGCTGGTCTTGGTGATGCTTCGGCTTCGCTATCAGCTAGTCCTCGGCGTCCTCGTGGCGTCCATCCTGCCCGCAGCGATTCGGAACGAAGGGTTTCTCCTCACCTATTGGGACGGCTCCAGCGGTCGGAATACCATGCTCGGAACCGCGATCGCGGTTTGTCTTGGAATATATTTTTTCCGTCAGCTTTCTCGCTTTCCGGGGGTGAGCGATACTTATCACGTTCTGCCCAGTTTCTTTCTGTCTTATACGGCCGTGATCCTTATATTCTTTCTGTTTCGGTTAGAATATAGCCGCAGTCAATTCGTTGTTAGCTTCGCGATTTCATGCGTATGGTATTTTTTGATCTATCTGGTCGCACGCCGTTATGAGATCTATCGGATTGCGGTGCTGCCCAATGTGTCTCTCGAGGAGCGCGACCGGGTGCTTCGGGTCGAATGGGTTGAGCTAACGCGGCCAGAACTTCCCGATCGCCGCTTTTTGGGAGTCGTTGCCGATCTCAGGCACGACGTTCCAGAAGAGTGGGAGCGCTTTGTCGCCGACTGCGCCCTGGCCGACATACCGGTCTTTCACGTTAAGCAGGCGATGGAATCGCTCACCGGCCGGGTCCAAATCGAGCATCTGTCGGAGAACACACTCGGGTCACTGGTGCCGAACCGCGCCTATCTGCGGATCAAGGGATTTGCCGATTGGATTGCGGCACTCGCGGCCCTTTTGCCGATCGGGGCGATGCTATTGGTGTTCGGTGTGCTAATCCGTTTGGAAACGCGCGGCCCGGCGCTGTTTCGTCAGACACGCACCGGTTACCGGGCGAAGCCGTTCACCGTCTACAAACTCCGTACAATGGTCGACGCGGGGCCGGCGGCGGCTAATCCTGACGCGGCGCTGACGCGGGACAGCGACCCGCGTATCACGCGGCTAGGACGCTTCCTGCGCCGGACCCGTATCGACGAGCTTCCCCAGATCATCAACGTCTTGCGGGGTGAGATGAGCTGGATCGGGCCACGTCCGGAAGCCAAGGTGCTGTCCGATCAGTTCGAGACATCGCTACCTTTTTATCGCTACCGATATATCGTGAGGCCAGGAATTACCGGTTGGGCTCAAGTCAACCAGGGGCATGTTACCGCTGCGGATCAGATGCTCGAGAAGCTCCACTACGATTTCTTCTACATTAAGAACTTCTCATTATGGCTCGACGTCTTGATCGTCTTTCGAACGATCAAGACGATTTGGACCGGCTTTGGGGCGAGGTAGTGGTGCCAGGCGGTCTGGCGCGCAAGGCCCCGCAGGCGGGGGGGGGGCGTGGTGCTTGCATTGGGTTCCCGGATGACGGTAGGAGGTGCCCGGGATTGGTGGGGGCACTCGAGTGGCGTTAAGCCGATGATTGACCTTCATTGTCATTTGTTGCCCGGGATCGACGACGGGGCGAAGGATCTCGCTCAATCGATCGAGATGGCGAAGATGGCCGTTGCGGACGGTATCCGCATCACCGCTTGCACGCCTCACATCACTCCGGGCGTCTACGACAATGACGGGCCGGGCATTCGATCCGCGGTGGAAGCGTTGGCTGCTGCCCTTTTTGAGCGGGGCATCGACCTCTACGTCCTGACGGGCGCCGACGTACACCTTACGCCGCGGATGGTTGATGGGCTGCGGTCCGGCCGTCTTCTGACGATCGCCGACAGCCGATACTTCCTTTTCGAGCCGCCCCATCACGTGGCGCCGCCGCGGATGGAGGAGGTTCTGGCGGAACTTGGCAAGGCCGGCTACGTCCCAATTTTGACCCATCCTGAGCGACTATCCTGGATCGAGAGTCACTATGAAAGTATAAGGCGGCTGTTCAACGCTGGTGTTTGGATGCAAATCACGGGAAATTCGATCACGGGGACATTTGGAAAAGGCGCCCAATACTGGGCTGAGCGGATGCTTGACGAAGGAATGGTTCACATCATCGCCACGGACGCGCACGCTACAGGCCACCGCCGGCCGAACTTGAGCGATGCCCGGGCGGCAGTCGCGGCGCGCCTTGGCGAAGACGAGGCGGAGAACGTCTGCGAGACGCGGCCACTGGGGATCGTGAAGAACCTCGCCCCTTCCGATATCATTCCGCCGCCCGCGCTCGTCAGCGCGGGTGCACTCGGTACATGATAGGGGAGGTTGTAGTGCGACTTCCGACCGCTCTAGTCCTGATTATGCTCGCGCTTGCCGGGGGACTGGCCGGTTGTCAGTCGAGTTCGACCGGGGCAGGGTCGACGTCGACGTCACCGCCTGAGGCGACGGGTACCAGGGCGCGGCAGTCGAGTGGAGCCTTCGGACCCGCGCCTGCGTCTCCATCGGGGGCCGCGGTGCGCCCGTCGGCCGCTTCGGGCTCGGGCGTCCCCTCCTCCTCCGATTCCACCAACGCGTTCGGCAAGACGGAATATCGCGTCTCGCCGCAAGACGTGATCGAAGTCTCGGTCTTTCAGGTTCCTGATTTGACAAGGACCGTCGAGGTTGATTCCAAGGGGGCGATCGATCTGCCCCTGATCGGAACGGTGCAAGCCGGCGGGCAGACCCCGGAAGAGCTGGAAAATGACATCGAGACGAAGCTCTCGCAGAGCTATCTCCAGTCTCCGCAAGTCAGCGTACTGGTGAAGGAGTACAACAGCCAGAAGGTGACGGTGGACGGGGCTGTCGGAAAGCCCGGCGTTTACGAGGTGCCTGGTGGTGCTTCACTGCTGCGGGTCCTGGCGATGGCTGGCGGCGTTGACCGGGTGGCGGATCGTGGGAACGTGAAGGTCTTCCGCAACCAGGACGGACGGAGACTATCTGCGGCGTTCGATATTGAAGCGATCCGGGACGGTAAGGCCCTGGACCCGATGGTGCGCGGAGGGGACACGATCGTGGTCGCCGAATCGGATTCGAAGGTCGCATGGCGTAACGTGCGCGAAAGCCTCGGCGTCGCTGGCTTCGTTGCCGGATTGGTTCCTTGATCAGTTCGTGCGGTAACATGAGGGTCGGGAATGCAAGTTTGGGATGATAAGGATGGCTCTCAGTCATCGTCCCAGTCGACGCCAGATTCCGATTCGGCGCCCGGCGCGGATAAGGCGGGGGAGCCCGAGACTCGCGCGTCACGCGCACTTCAGGAACAGCAAGGCGGGCGATCGGGCTATGTCGAATCGGGCAATTCCGATGGCGGCGGCCCGTCGAAAGAGCCGAGACACAACGGCCACCGTCGTCGCCTTGCGATGGCCCCGACGAAAGATTTGTCGCCCGCTTACATGGGCAGCGGAACGCCGCTTCGCGAGCCCGTAAGCGACCAAGAACCTCTCGATCTCAAGAAGTACCTGCGTGTACTGATCAAGCAACGCTGGCTGATCGTTGGCATTGCCGCATTCGCGCTGTGCATCGGGCTGATTTATACACTGCTGCAAACTCCGATTTACCGCGGAAGCGCTACGATCGAGATCCGGCGCGAGGTCGCGAACCTTAGCGGAGTTGCGGGGATCGATGAGGTCGATTCCGGGCCGTCGGGTGAGTTCTACCAGACTCAGTATGAACTCTTAAAAAGCCGGGCTCTGGCGGAACGCATCGTCGCGAAACTCAGGCTTGGCGAACGGCCGGATTTCCTCCAAAGTCGCAAGTCGCCCCTGTCCCAGCTCAAGGGGCTGTTGATCGGAGCGAGACAGGCGGGCAACCCCGATCCGAAGCCCAACCAAGACCGCGCCATCGGTATGGTTCAGTCGGGCCTCAGGGTGGAGCCGGTGCGCAGTTCCCGCGTGGTGAGGGTCAGCTACGACAGCCCGAGCCCGAAGTTCGCACAGGAAGTTGCAAACGGCGCTGTCAATGCCTTCGTCGAGATGAGCCTGGAGCGCAGCTACGAGGCGTCGGGACATGCGCGGCGGTTTCTCCAGGATCGGCTGGAAGACCTGAAGCTGAAGCTGGAGGATTCGGAGCGCAAGCTCGTCGACTATGCAAAGCAGAAGGATATCCTGACGACCGGCGACGACAGCACGCTCACGCTCGCCAATCTAGAAGAGACGAATTCAGCCCTGAGCGCGGCTTCGAAGAAGAGGCTCAAGAACGAGCTGATCTGGAAGCAGATGGAAGGCTCCGATGCACTGCCACAGTCATTGGAGAGCGAAGCGGTCGCCGCCCTCCGCGCCAAACGCGCCGATCTCTTGATAGACTACCAGGAAAAACTGAAGGTCTTCAAATCCGGCTATCCAGATATGTTGAAGCTTCGGGCGCAGATCTCTGAAATCGAGCAACAGATCCAGAACGAAGTCGAGCGCATAAAAGAGTCTATGCAAATGGAATACGCCGCCGCGCGTGAAGAAGAGGATTCGCTCGTGGCACAGTTGGTGAGAATTAAGCAGGAAGTCTCCGATTACCAGGAGCGAAATATCGACTACACAATCTTGAAACGGGAAGTCGATACAAACCGGACTCTCTACGATGGCCTTCTCCAGCGCTACAAGGAGCTGAGCGTTGCGGGCGGTGGCGGCAATCCGTCCAACATCTCAATCTTGGATAAGGCGCAACGCCCGGGTGGCCCCTACAAGCCGGACCTCAAGACGAATCTGGCGTTCGCTTTGTTCTTCGGCGTCGTCTCGGGTGGGCTCGCCGCCTTCGGGCGTGAGTTCATCGACGACAGCTTTACCGCGCCGGAGGAGGTGGAGCAGGAGCTCGGCCTGCCAGTGCTCGGCGTCATTCCGCGGGTCGACGAGGGGGATCTGGAGAAGCAGTTCGCCGATCCCCGATCCGCTCTCAACGAGGCTTATCGGTCCTTACGCACAGCGCTCCAGTTTACGGCCGCGAACGGTGTTCCGCGGACACTGCTTGTGACCAGTAGTCGGCCTTCGGAGGGCAAATCGTCGACCGCCATTGGCATCGCGCGGCATTTCGCACTCTTGGGCATGAGAGTTCTTTTGATCGATGCCGATTTGCGCAAACCGAGCCTCCACATACGCCTCGGCTGCGTTGGGTATCGAGGTCTTTCTAATTGTCTTGTGGGCAATGCCAGCCCCCCCGACGTGCTACAGCGGACCGATTATCCGAACCTCGAGTTCATGCCAGCTGGACCGGTGCCTCCCGACCCCACCGAGCTCTTGGCAAGCTCGCAAATGGCAACCTTGCTCGCAATTGCGTCGGAGAAGTACGACTTGGTCGTCGTCGATTCCGCTCCGGTGGGCGGCATGGCTGACGCTCCGGTTCTCTCGAACTATACGGACGGTACCATTCTGGTGGTGGAGGCGCACGGCGCACTGCGGGGCGGAGTGGTAAACGCATTGAAACGGCTCCATTTTTCACGGGCCGATGTGTTGGGTGTTGTATTGAATAAGTTCAGCGCTAAGTTTTCGAGCTACGGTTATGGATATGGAGCGGGAGAATACTACAATTATGGTGGCAATGCGGACGTGAGCGAACTTGATCGCTCAGTGACAGAAGCTCTCGATCACGAGAATCCCGGGAGCTAGTCGATGCGGGAGCGCGCCCCACGGAGTCTGATTACGGCGCTGTTGCTCATGCAAACACCGGCGCTGGCCGACGTGCTCCGGCAACGCTTGGCACTGCCGGGCGATCTCTCTGACCTTATTCGGATTGCGGGCGGATGCGAAAAAACAACAGGCAACGCTGCTGCAGCACTCGGCAGGTCGCAACCGGAATTGGTTGCGGCTGCCAGGTTTTATCTCGAACAGGTTTTATTCTGCGTAGAGACAGATAGCTACCGCGTTCTCGGTCTGACGCCTGATGCTCCGCAATGGCTGGTAGCGGAGCATGGCAGGTGGCTTATGCGGTGGCTGCATCCGGACACAAGTGCAGCCGATTGGGAGATGGGGTTCGGTCGTAGAGTGGTTTCCGCCTGGAACGATCTGAAGACGTCTTCCCGCAGGGCTGCTTACGATCGGGCCGTGACATCGGAGCGCAGCCGCCCCTTCCGTCGCCGGCCGCCGGTAAATTTGGGATCTCCAGTCAGTCCGGCATTTTCTCTCAGGCGAGGCAGACCGATGCGAGGCAGGGCCGCCACAAGAACGGTCGTCGCTCTCGGCGTCTTCTTGTGTGTCTGGCTGGTTCCCTTCACTGCTGCCGCGCCGGTCTGGGATCTGGAGCGGGCCTGCGCCAGTGGCGAAGGGGAGGATGCCCGGCCTTGTCCGAAGGCAGGTGTGTCGACCGATGCCAGCGTGACGGTTTACGAGACTATTCCATTCTGGAGCCTTGCGGCGGACGACGTTTTCCGATCGCCCCAACAGAGGTAACCGTCCAGTGGGCAATTGTCGATGAACCGCATACTTCGACCCAGTTCGTGCCGATGCTTGCCCTATGCGACCGATGGCTAGATCGAAGCCGTCCGGCTACCCATCGGGCCGGCCCTATCGGCGTATCTTGACAGGCGTTGTTGTTGTTAGCGCTTTGATCCTGGCATGGACGATCGTATCGTCCGTCGAACGCGACCGAGGTTCCGAGCTGCCACTCGATCTGGTTCAGTCGTCGGCGGCCAGTCCGTCTGTAAGAGTCGATGCGGCCAGCGAGAGCGTCGCCAAGGGCGGGGATGCCCTCGACTGGCACGCTGTTGCGCGGGCGATGAGGGAGGTCCTCGTCAAGGACCCGCTGAACGAACGGGCGCTCGCCCTCTACGCGCTCAGCCTTGAGGCAGAAGGTCAGGTGAGCGCGGCGACGAAAGCGATGAGCCAGGCCTCCGGCAGAAGCTTGCGCGATCCCCTGCCGCATCTCTGGCTCTACAGTCACTTGGTTCGGAAGGGCGAGTTCGGTCTTGCATTGAATCATGCGGATGTCGTGCTGCGCGCGCAGGGCCAGTTGACCCAGAAAATCTTCGGCTCCTTTCGGGAGCTCATTAGACATCCCGTGGCGGCGGATGCGCTTGCGGACCAACTGGCGTACGGTCCGCCTTGGCGCACACGCTTCCTGGCCTGGATTGCCGGGGATCAGGACTCGATGGTGGAAGCAGTCGAGTTAACGGCCAAGCTGCAGCAGGGGCCGCGGCCACCAACTAACGACGAGCTCGTCCCCCTCCTTGAGCGCCTCGTCGCGGCGGGAGAGTACGAACAGGCGCTTTTCTTGTGGCTACGCGGGCTGCCAAACGACAAGTTCGCTAACATGGACTACCTGATGAACGGAGATTTCCGCTTTCCGATCACAGGGCTTCCGTTCGATTGGTCCATCACGCCCATCGCCGGCGCGGACATCTCGATCAACAACACTGCCGGCGCCGAAGATGCCCTCCACGTCCAGTTTTATCGGGGCCGCGTCCCCTTCCGTAACGTCAAGAAGCTGCTCGTCCTGCCGCCCGGTCGCTACCAGCTCCGCGGTCGGGAAATGGCGGAGAATCTCGACGCCAAACGAGGTATGGTTTGGAAGCTCTACTGTGCCGATTCCAGTGCGAAGCCGCTTGGTCAATCCGACGCGCTCAAGGGGACGACCGAATGGCGATACTTTGAGGTTCTCTTCGAAGTGCCCCCGAGTAAGGGATGTGAGGCGCAGTGGCTGAGGTTGGAGCTCGATGCCCGCGTGGCGCTTGAGCAGGACGTGGGCGCGGGTGGCGTGTGGTATGACGACCTGCGAATAACCCGCCTCGATGAGAGCGCAGCACATTGAGGTGGCAAGTGTGAACCGGCGTGGAAAAGTGGTTCTGGCGCATTTGTGGTGCAGGCTTCACGGCATCAGCCTGGCCATGAGAGTCTGTTCAAGAAAGCGGATATCGGGCGAGCCAGGCTGTGCGATCCGCTCCACGTTCGGAGCCGGCAAATAGCCACGAGCGACGGCCAAGTGCGAGACCCACGCCGGGGGCCTCGTTCGCTCTCGGCAATGATCGGAAGCTTGGCTTCATCCGTCCATCGACGGCGGCGACCAGTCTCGACCACCTCCAGCCGGGACACTTCGTGAGTATGCATATCCATACGCACAATCTCTTGGCCGTCTTCCAACCACACAAGGCGTCCCACGCCGAAGGGTTACGATGAAGCCGTGGCGGCGGTCGATGCAGGCGTGGCTCTTGTAACCGAAGACGGGGATGGCGATGTCGGCGTGCTTCGTGCCGTCCTCGCGCGTCCGGGCCTTCCCGAAGACCAGCGTTCAGCGCCCGTCGCGGTCCTTCTGGCGCAGCTTCGCGGGCTGGCCCTCCCACGCCTGGGGGACGCGCCCCGCCTTGATGTCGGCCTTCTCGGCCTCGGTGTTCCGCTGCCGGGGCGCCGAGACGAGGCTCGCGTCCACGATCTGCCCTGTCATGGGGACGTAGCCGGCCTCGCGGATCGCCCGGTCGAAGCGGGCGAACAGCGCCTCGATGGTGCCGGCCTTTGTCAGCCGCTCGCGGAGCGCCCAGATGGTTTTGGCGTCCGGGACCTTGTCCGTCAGCCCCAAGCCGAGGAAGCGCATGAAGGACAGCCAGTCGTTGATCAGGAACTCCGCACGGTCGTCGGAGAGGTTGTTCTGCGCCTGGATCACCAGGATCTTGAACATCATCACCGGATCGAACGGCGGCCGCCCGCCCTTGGCGCCGTCGCTATAGCCGAGGACGGCGTCCAACTCCGGGCGGAACATCTCGAAGTCCACCACCGCCGCGAAAGCCTCCAGCTGGTCGCCGATGTCGCTCAGCCGCTGGAGCCGCTCATCCACATCGAACAAGTCGGGCGTTCTCGCTATGCCTGCCTCCGATCACTCCTCGCAAGGCAGTCAATCACGACGAGGCCAATCTGGCGAGGTTGATAGAGGCGCACAGCTGAGGTAATTTCAGCCGAAAGAGAGAGCGTGCTTCTTGTAGCGCATCGTGTATGCGACACTGATTGAATACTACTAGACGCGCGAAATTTGACCTCTGTTTGCTGAAATCGGGCCACGAGCCGCATCGGCTGATATCATCTGCTATCCGAGTCCAGCCGCCTTCATCGATGAATTTGACGAGCTTGATCTGTCTTTTGTCTTAATCCCGGAAGTTTATCCGCCTGAGTACTTGTGGAGGTGTGTAGGTGATGTGCCGACTTTCAGGTAGGGAAAAATGATGATGCGGCTGATGATTGCAGCCATTTCATGTGTTATCGCGTTCGCAGCCTATGCGGCCTTTGCGCTGTCAGTGGACAACCGGCTTACCGAAGATGACATTGAGGCAATAAAGACGCTTGGCATAGAGAGGGATTGCGAAGAAATAGGCGGTAAGTTCGATAAGGAGATCGCTTGCCTGAAGTCGGTTCAGCATGCAGTACAAAGTATCGGCAGTACCGAATGCGCCTCGAAATCCGATCTGATCGAACCGGCAGAATTTTTAGAGAGAAACCACGGGTGCTGCTTTGATCGTGCACGATTCATCGAAAAGGCGGCTCGATATTTTGGTTTTCAGACGCGGCATGTTTTTTTGATTGCTCCATCACACGGCTTTTCGATAACCAATGCGCTTCCGTTGGGACAAAATTCACATGCAACGTCGGAAGTCTTGACAAGTAGGGGTTGGCTGGGTGTCGATTCTAATGAGCCGTTTATCTTGTTAAATGCTGATGCTAACCCGATGACCTACCGGGAGGCCGTGAGTTCGGAGCAAGGGCTTCGGATCATGGAGCCCAAAGAATTCTTCTCGCAAGGCCTCGATATTGTCTACGGCCTTTACTCACGTCACGGTTTCTTCCACGGGAAGAATTTACCCGGCCCTGAGTTCGTATTGTCGGAACTCATGCACAACTTCTGATCGGATGTGCCGGACGCAGGTCATCTATCCACGGCCAAACGACAAATATAATCCCGCCAACCTCGGGGGGAGTTTTGTCCAGTTAACCGTAAGCGCTGGCTCCGTACCATTGGCTTTGCGCTTTCGGCGACGTGCCGGTTCAGCGAGTCTGCCACCCTTTCTCTGGATTGGAGGGCGGGATGGACGAGCAGGGCTGCCTCGACGGCTTCGTTGGCCGGATGGAAGTCGTGTCGGGCCGGACCGGCCGGCGCAACTGGCCGGATGATGTGAAGGCGCGAATTGTCAGCGAGAGCTTCAGGCCGGGCACCGTCGTTAATGACGTGGCGCGCCGACATGGGCTGACGCCGCAGCAACTGACGCACTGGCGCCGGGCGACGCGTGACGGGTTTTTGGTGCTGCCGGATGCGAGCCAGATCCTCATGAGCATTCCGGGTGTCGGGGCGCAGACCGCGGCGAAGGCTGCCGCGGCGGTCGACGACGTCGGCCGCTTCAAAAGCTCTCGCTCCGTCGGCGCCTATTTCGGCCTAGTGCCCAAACGCCACCAGACCGGGGAACTGGACTGGGTCGGCCGCATCACTACGCAGGGCGACGTGATGGTGCGCAAGCTCCTCTATGAGGCCGTCAACGCCATCATCACCCGCCGCCTCGGGGTGATAATGCACGCGATGCTGCGCGACGGCACCCTGTTCGAAGCGTAAGACCAGGTAGTCTGAGGTGGCCAGAGGGACTCGGCGTTCGCTGACCCGATGGCGGTGTCCCGAGAGGGGACGCAGGGACGGATGAGTTGCGAAGGTACCGGAGGGCCTGGCCCGCCAGAGCCCGTTTCGAGTCATCGCATCCGGCATTGTGAGACCCGATAGCGCACGGCGTCCAACATTTCGCGGATCGCCAGCGCGGACAGAGCAATGAAACCCTCGACGGCACACCATAACGGTAGAGCGAATTACAGATCGGTTAATTAATCGATTTGAAATAGGGCAATGATAAGGTTTTTCAACCTTTCTGGTTAAGAGGCCGTCTCGAAACTGGCGCGGGAGGTGGATAGCCGGGGCCAGAATGTGATGCCAAGCTTTTGTCAAAGCCAGCTTGGAGAAGGTCATGTGGACCCCGACCACCCGGCGCCACCATAATCGCAGACGTCTTCGCTACGGAAGCGACCTGACGGACGCGGAGTGTGCGATCGTGAAGCCGCATCTTCCGCCGCCGAGCCGCACCGGGAGGCCGCGCCGCTGGCCGATGCGGGAGATCGTCAACGCCATCTTCTATGTGCTGCGCTCCGGCTGCCCTTGGCACATGCGGATCGGCACCAACATCTGCACAGGCAATGGCCGCAAAGCCAATCATGCATTAAGACTGAAACTGGACCACCTCATGGGGGCAGACCACCATCCGCGCGCACCCTCATCAGCGGACCCGAGGCGAGGGCCGCCAGCGCAGGGACGAGGAAGAAAAGCCAGTAGGGCAACATCTAAACTATAATTTCATATAAAAGCAGGTAGAAAGTCGGCCGACCTCGCACGCACAACGTCATGACGATAGTGCCTCAACCAGTGTAGCAACATCAGGATCGTCCAAAGCTTGGTACCGTTATTTGCGTCGCCGGACTGATGGAGATCCCACAGTTCACGAATTGCGATGGGTTCCAGACCAGCCAGATCAGCAAGCTCATCATCAGACAAGAGGCTCTCGCCCCATTCCCTTAAGGCACCTCGCAACCACCGGTCCAACGGGACTGCAAAGCCCTGCTTCGGACGTTCGAAAAGATCGCAAGGCACATGCCGATTGAGGATTGATCTCAGGGCCTGTTTGCCCTTGCCCTCATTGATTTTCATTTCAAGCGGCAGTCCCCAGGCGGCGCTTACGACGCGCGCATCTAGAAACGGCGCCCGGGTTTCTAGCGACGCAGCCATTGCAGCGCGATCCACCTTCACCAGAATATCGCCCGGCAGATAAGACACACTGTCCATTGCCATCATCCATTCCGCACCTCCAACCGGAAAAGTCGGTTCCGAACCCGCAAAGGAGGTGGCTCCTCGTATCAGGGCTTCTGGATTTTGGATTCCTCGGGTGAAATGTTGATAGAGAGTTGGCAGGTCATCAATATTGTTCAGGTGCGGAGCAAGTTTTATAGCCTTGTCCAGGGTTGTTATCGGCAGACGCATCCTTGTTACGAAACGACGCGGCCATCCATTCTCCTGCGCAATTGCGGGGGCACAAGCCGAAACAATGCGCCCGGCGGAGCGCCGCAGGCCACGAGGAATGCGCTGCAACCTTGACAAGAGGCGCGGGCCTATAATGTGGCGATTGTAGCCCCCGAACACTTCGTCGCCTCCGTCTCCCGTCAGGGCAACCTTAACCGAATGGCGTGCCTCGCGGCAAAGTAGAACCGTGGGTATCTGCGAGGAATCGGCAAATGGTTCATCGTAAACTTGCGGCAGCTCGGGAATAACCGAAAGTGCATCCTGTTCGCTCAAAATAAATTCTGTGTGCTCGGTTCCGAGGT
Source organism: Amorphus sp. MBR-141 (assembly GCF_053628695.1). Taxonomy (NCBI): domain Bacteria; kingdom Pseudomonadati; phylum Pseudomonadota; class Alphaproteobacteria; order Hyphomicrobiales; family Amorphaceae; genus Amorphus; species Amorphus sp. MBR-141. Next base: position 3,832 of record NZ_JBRJGW010000019.1, on the reverse strand, counting down.
GCGCCGCCACCGCAGCGGCGTGCGGCGCCTCGTTGAAGCGAGGAACATCGAAGCCGATCGAGAATGTACGAATGGGCCTGTCTCGCAACGATTGCATAAGGCTGGCGATGAGCGATGAGTCGATACCGCCGGAGAGGAAGCAACCGAGCGGAACATCACTGAGCATCTGTTCGTCAACGACTTGCAGTAGCTGTTTTTCCAGCGCAGCTACGGACTTTTCAGCTGAAATCGTCAAGGCCTTTTCGCGACGCTCTAAGCCAGAGTTCATAAGTTCGTCGAAATTCTGAAAAACAATGGACTTGAAAGAATCGCTGAATGAGCTTTTGGACAACTCGAGGTGGAATAGGTGACCTGGCGACACTTTGACGACATCTTCGAAAACGCACAGATTGTCGGGCACATAACCAAGGCCAAGATACGACGTAATCGCTGCTTGGTTAAGTCGGGGGCGGAAATCGGGCAAGGCCAGCAGCGGCTTAAGTTCTGACGCGAAAGCCCACCCCCTGTTTATTCGCGCGCAATAAAGTGGTTTTTCGCCCATTCGGTCGCGCGCCAGATAAAGGCGGGCTTCCTTGCGATCCCACAGGGCGAGCGCAAACATGCCTTGTGCTCGACGAAGGCTCTCGATCACACCGTTAGTGGCAATGAACGCAAGTAGCGTTTCAGTATCGGAAGTGCCTTGCCAGTCGGGGGCCCTGCCAGTCTCTTCGAGTTCGCTGCGCAGTGTCGGATGGTTGTATATCTCGCCGTTAAAAACGATCTGCCATCGTCCGCAGACCGACGCCATCGGCTGCCGGCCCGCTTCGCTGATATCTAGGATCGAAAGCCGTCGGTGTCCGAGTGATATCCCGGCGGTTGGATCGGCCCAGACGCCCGAAGCGTCAGGGCCGCGATGCCGAATGTTGTCCGCCATTTTATGGGTGAGCGGAATCAGATCACTCATTCGTTCGGGGTCATATATTCCGCAGATGCCGCACATGGAGAGGGTCCCTTCGCGATCTGTGTGGGTAACCGGGCCCACCGAGGCTTGAGCGGGTCGTACATTTTGTGCGTCCGGTAGGGCTATTGCCCTATCACCTTGCTGACCCGGATCGTTTCAAGGCAGGGATTGAAGCGGTTCACGCGCATCGAAAAAGGTGCCCGTTACGGAACATTGCGTTGCGCCAGCTACGCAGAGTGGGGCTCGCGCTGACTTGGCTGCGCAGCTTGGAGAGGACGGTCTCTTTGCGGTGCCGCTTCCATTCCGCACTGTCTTTGGTGTCGGTCCACATTTCGGTGTAGTCGAGTTGTTGTGGCGATAAAAACTCACCTTTACCGTTGGCAGCCTTCACCGTTTTTACTAGGATGTGTATACGGAAACTCGAAAAAAAATTTCCGCGCCCACCATGAGCAAGGGCGTGCAGTCGGAACCAGCGCTTCGGATCGTTAAGCTTGGCAAGGTAGATTTCGGTATCACGAAAGCCGTTGGCCTTGGAATAAAGGCCCAAAAACAGTTCGGGCGAAAATTGCCAGAAGCCATGACCACAAAAATTGTTCGCGGGCAGAATATGAACGATCATGCCCTCTGGCCGGCACAGATCGCGTGCATTGGCGAGTGCCGTGGTAACAGAAAAAATATGCTCAGTCGTGCCAGCATCGATCACAGTATCGAATTGCGGCATATCCTTACCGAGCGGCACGTTCAGGTCGTGGATTATCGACGCGCCTTCATAGTCCGAGTAATCCATCGAGGCGACCGCACTGCTACCAAAAACTCTTTTTAGTGTCTCGTCGATGAAATACTCACCTTCCGCTTCGGATTTGTCGACAATTCTCTTACTGAAGTCATCGTCTGCGATCGCTTTCGTGACATGCAGCCCTTGGCGCGCCAGCGTCACAGTCGCACCGAAATCGCCGTGGCTTTTGTGACAAAAGCGTAGGAAGTTGAGCGAATGAAGGTCAATACCCATGTCTTCGTTCCCGTCTCCGGTTAGCAATCCAACCGAATGAGCTCTGCCGGATATAGCTGACGTTTATATAATTGAAATCGCGTAGGGAAGCGCTCAAGGTCTTGTTCCCGAGCGCCCAACAAGCTCGGACAGATGTCACCGGATAAGCTTTGCGGGCACCCCCGCCACGACCGATTCGCTTGGGAAGGACTTCGTCACGACGGAGTTCGCGCCGACCACTACATCGTCACCGAGGGTGATACCTTCGCGTAAGAATACATTGTCGCCGATCCAGCAGCGATCTCCGATTGTTATAGGGGCGCATTTGTGCGCGATCGCGCCGGTGGCATCGGGGGCCGGGTATCTCGGGTCATGGGTTACTGCCTTAATTGAAACACGGTATCCGATGGCGCATCGTTCGCCGATGCGCACATGGCAGTCGGCGGAAGCGGACAAGATGGCGTCGTTTATATAGGTGCCCATCCCAATCGAAACGCTGCCGGGCGGCGCAATAATTTCGACATTGGGACCGAAGTACACTGAGCGGTCGATGTCGGGGAAGGTAGCGGCATGGCGCCGTACATGTCGTTGCCTCAATCGTAGAGCCACGTTGACCGTGAGTGTTGCTAGCCAATTTAAAAGATAATCAAACATGCGTCTCGCCGGGTTTGTTTAGTCAAGGGCCTAGCCGTGCTCGCGATAGAAGGAAACAAGCTCCTTCGAAAGCGTGTCGAAGCTGAAATCTTTCACTCGAATACTTCCATAGTCGACCAGCCGCTTTTGTTCATCGTCGGATCGGGCAAGCGTTGCAATCGCACTGGCCATCGCATTGCTGTCGTCATAGGGGAAATAGATGCCCTGATCCTCGCTCAATTCCCGGAACACCGCGATATCGCTAAGCAAAAAGGGTTTCCTAACGGCCATGGCCTCAAGCAGTGGAATGCCGAAACCTTCGTAGGAGGAGGGAAAGATGAACAGGCGACATTTACGATAGAGCCAGCCAATTTGATTATCGTCTAGGTTTCGCAGCAGCACGACCTGCTTTTCGAGACCAGCCTCCGTCACTCTATTATGTAACTCGTCAAATTGACCGCTGTCGTTACCAGCAATCACGAGCGGTATTGACAGGCCTTGATCGTTTAGAAGATCGATGGCGTCTAAGAGACGCGCATAATTTTTGCGGATTTCATAATGGCCGACAGTGAGCAAGAAGTCGGACGGCAATTGCCTGTCACGTATAAAGCGATTTGCTTCGTCATCATCTATTCGTTCGAACATGGCATTGTCGATACCGTTGTAGATTCGGGTGATTTGCGTATCGGGGAAGACGGACTCGATCTCCCGCTTCATCGCGTCTGAGACAGTCAGGATCTTGTCAGATCGGCGTATGCTGTGCTGGACGACCGTGCGGTAAACTGATCTGCGCGAATATTGGATATGCGGGTGGATTCCGCGCAGGTCGTGAATGGTCATGACCATTCTTCCGCTCGGGTTAGACACCGGGGGCAGATGAAAACCCTCGAGCAGGTCGAGCTTGTCCTTGCGCAGTGTCGTCGGCCAATATGCCAGACCGCTGACGATCCTGTTCCATCGCCCCTCGCTGGGGATCGGCGTGCGGCGTATCGACACATTGTCGAAGTTATCGAACCAGCGACCGGCATTGATATCCTTGGCGGAATATACCACAAAATGGACATCGGGCAGCGCAAGGATTGCGGGCAAGTAAAGCCCCAGAAAACGCTGTCTCGCGCCCGACGGCCGCTCGTTGAAGCAAGTTGCGTTAAGACCAATTTTCATGCAGATCGCTTTCTAGTGGTCGTTCTCTAATGGTTGAGTCCTGGTGGGGAATCCGTTGCGAAGCCGCGCGTGCGAGTCTGGGGCATGCGCAGGGGTATCTCCTTCGA